>CBFGOM010000013.1:0-54349 GCA_965650385.1 uncultured Oscillatoriaceae bacterium | reverse complement strand
GCCAGACAAAGGCCCGGTCGATATCCCCGAGCCCGGCGTAGATGGCTGCGACGCCCTCGGCGGGGGTGCGCCCAAGGGGTGGTAGGGAGGTTGCCGCCATAGATGGAGGAACAGCCGGTGGCGTTGGCGATGACGCTGCGATCGCCAAAGAGTTGGGAAACCAACTTCAGATAAGGGGTTTCGCCACATCCGGCACAAGCCCCGGAGAACTCGAACAGGGGTTCTTGGAGTTGTTGCTGACGAATGCGATCAAGATGCAATGTGCGGCGATCGGGGTTGGGTAAGTTTAGGAAGAATTCCCAGTTTTCCCGTTCTGGTTCCCGGAGGGGAATCTGCGGTTCCATGTTAATCGCTTTCAGGGATGGCATGGATTTGTTTTTGGCGGGACAGACTTCGACGCAGATGCCGCAGCCGGTACAGTCTTCCGGGGAGACTTGAATGGTAAACTGAGTTCCGGCAAAGTCTTTATCTTTAGTATCCGTTGCCTTGAAGGTAGCCGGTGCATTGGCAAGTTCTGCCGGTTCGTAAACTTTTCCTCGAATGACGGCATGGGGACAAACCATGATACATTTGCCGCATTGAACGCAGACATCCGGGTCCCAAACGGGAATTTCTGTAGCAATATTCCGTTTTTCCCATTTGGAGGTTGCAGTGGGATAAGTACCATCACAAGGTAAAGCACTCACCGGCAGAACTTCCCCTTCTTTCACGAGCATTTTGCCTTCGACTTCCCGAACAAAGGCGGGGGCTAAATCGGGAACAGCGGGTTGTTTGTGGAGAGGACTGCTGGCTTGTCCGAGAGGAACTTCAAACAGGTTCGCCAAGGTATTATCGACGGCTTGCAGGTTCATTCGGACGATTTCTTTGCCTTTTTTGCCGTAGGTTTTCTCGATCGCCTTCTTGATTTGGGCGATCGCTTCATCCCGAGGTAGAACTCCGGCTAAGGCGAAGAAACAGACCTGCATAACCGTGTTAATCCGTCCACTCATGCCACTGTCACGAGCAACTTTATTGGCATCAATGGTATAGACTTTTAAGCCTTTGCGGACGATTTGTTCTTGGGTTTCTAAGGGAAGTTGATTCCAAACTCCCTCCGCCGGATAGGGGCTATTTAAGAGGAAGATTGCACCGGGGGCGGCAGCACTTAAAACATCTAATTTTTCCAGGAAAATCCACTGGTGACAGCCGACAAAGTTCGCCCGATCAATCAAGTAAGTGGAACGAATCGGTTCGGGTCCAAATCGTAGGTGGGAAATGGTAATTGCCCCGGATTTTTTGGAGTCATAGACAAAGTAGCCTTGGGCATAATTGTCTGTTTCTTCTCCAATAATTTTAATGGAGTTTTTGTTCGCCCCGACAGTCCCATCTGAACCCAACCCATAAAACATCGCCCGAACCACACTATCGGGTTCCGTGGAGAAGTTGGGGTCATAATCTAGGGAGGTGTGAGTAACATCATCATTGATGCCGATGGTAAAGTGATTTTTGGGTTTGGCTTGGCTAAGATTATCAAAGATAGCTTTCACCATTGCTGGGGTGAATTCCTTGGAGGATAAGCCATAGCGCCCTGCTACCATTTTCGGTAAGCTGTCTCCCGCCCATTCTTCATGCATGGCGGTGACGATATCGAGATACAAAGGGTCACCCCCGGCCCCAGGTTCTTTTGTGCGATCTAAAACAGCGATCGCCTTTACTGTTTCCGGGATAGCGGCAACCAGCCGTTTCATATCCAACGGGCGATACAATCGCACTTTTAAGACACCGACTTTTTCCCCTTGGGCGTTGAGGTAATCGACGGTTTCATGAACAGTTTCGCAACCGGAACCCATTAAGATAATCAGGCGATCAGGGTCGGGTGCACCGTGATACTCGAACAATTGATACTTGCGTCCCGTGAGTTCGCCAAACTGGTCCATTGCCTGTTGTACGATGTCAGAACAGTCGGTATAGAAGGGGTTGACCGTTTCTCGGGCTTGAAAATAGACATCGGGGTTTTGGGCAGTACCGCGTAAGACAGGGCGATCGGGGGTTAAGGCGCGATCGCGATGGGCGAAGACTCCCGCATCATCAATCAGCGATCGTAGGTCCTCATCTTCTAACAGTTCGACTTTCTGGATTTCATGAGAGGTCCGGAACCCATCAAAAAAGTGAATGAAGGGGACGCGGGATTTCAAGGTAGCCGATTGAGCAATTAAGGCGAAATCATGGGCTTCCTGGACCGATGCGGAACATAACAGGGCAAATCCGGTACTGCGGACCGCCATCACATCACTATGATCGCCGAAAATGGAAAGGGCTTGGGCTGCCAGCGATCGGGCGGCAACGTGAATTACGGCACAAGTGAGTTCCCCAGCAATTTTGTAGAGATTGGGGATCATTAAGAGTAATCCCTGAGATGCGGTAAACGTTGTCGTCAGGGAACCCGTTTGCAAGGCACCATGTACCGTTCCTGCTGCCCCCGCCTCACTTTGCATTTCCACCACCGAGGGAATGGTTCCCCACAGGTTCGGACGCCCTTCTGACATCCAGGCATCCGCCCATTCTCCCATCGGTGAAGCAGGAGTAATGGGATAAATGGCAATGACTTCATTTAATTTGTAGGCGACGCGGGCAACTGCCTCGTTGGCGTCTAGGGTAGCAAATGTTCTCGTACTCATATTTTTAACCTTGGTGGAGCAACTCTCTAGTTTTTATGCGCCCTGGTGCCGGATTAACCCTGTCATCACTGGAGGGAATCAGGCGGAAATTAGTTTGCTTTTTCTGTAACTTCGACGAATCTCAGCGTTCTCCTTTTATCTCAGCAATTCTCAGTGTTTTTTCTGGAAAGGTCCAGTTAAACAACCGTTTATTTGTTTAATTCTTCTGATCCATAACTTTTTTTACTTTGGCAACGAGAATGTTTTTTAACTTGGGTTTAACCGGCATCAAGACCGACCCTTGCCTGTTTTTTCTTTTTTATTATAACATCCTAAAAGCAGAGAGTTTTGAGATTTTTTTTAGGAATTTGCTTCTCAGTTTCCCGGGTCTTTTTTTTTGATTAATTTCCCTGGGGACAGGTGGGATTCCTTCTCAAAAATGTTGAATTTTTATTAAGACTTTAGAGTTAGGTTTGTGAAGTATGGTATTTTGTGTTAAATCAAGAGGGGTTGGATAACGGGACAAAAAAATCCCGATCCCTTGCAGGGTATCGGGTTTGTCAAGACCTCTATGCACTGGATTCAGGTTGAGACTTCTTGGATTTGTTTAAAATAATCTAAAGTTTCTTCAGCTTCGCCCTCATCAATGATACTCAAGGCAAACCCAACATGAACGATCGCATAGTCCCCCACTTTTGCCTCGGGAACGTAGGCCAGATTGACGGTTTTAACCACGCCGCCAAAGCTGACCCGGCCCGATCGCAACAACGGTTCATCATTTTCATGAATACTGATAATTTGGCCCGGTACTGCTAAACACATTCTCAATTACTCCTGAGTCAGATTTCGATAGGCTGCAATGACTTGTCCGAGGGCAATCCCCCCATCATTGGGAGGAATTCGTTGATGCCAGTAGGGGCGGAACCCTTCTGATTTTAAACGATTAATCGCCCGTTCGGTTAAATAGGCATTTTGAAAACAACCCCCGGTCATAACAATTCGTTCTTGTCCCACCAATTGGGCAATGGAGAGGATAATTTCAACCAAGGTATTATGAAACTTAGCCGAAATAATTCCCCTCGGGACGCGATCGCCTACATCGGTTAAAATTGCTAAAATTGTCGGTTCCCAATCGGCAATTGCTACCCCGTCCCCGGTCTGAATGGGTAAGGGATAACTCTCGTCAGTTGTCCAACCTTCTAGGGCAAATTCCAAGGCAGTCGCCGCTTGTCCTTCAAAACTAATCTGGGATTTCAACCCGGCGATCGCCGCCACTCCATCAAACAACCGTCCCACACTAGAGGTAACGGGGGTATTAATCTGTTTCTCGAACATTGATCGCAGCAGGGTCAACTCCACCGGGGTGAACGCCTCCAAGATAGGTTGACAATTGTGAGTCACCCCCTCCATAAATAACCGACTTCCCCACACTTCATATAACAACCCCAACGCCACCCGGCGAGGTTCTTTCACCGCCTTGTCCCCTCCCACCAGGGGAAATGTGCGAAAATGCGCCACTCGGTCCCAGGATTGGGGAGAAACCCGCAGAAACTCACCGCCCCAAATTGTCCCATCTAATCCATATCCCGTCCCATCCCAGGCGACTCCCAGGACAGTTTCTTCTAACAGTTGATTTTCGGCCATACAAGCGAGAACATGGGCATAATGATGCTGAACCTCTATTTGTGGCAACCCTAATCTCTCGGCGAAACGGGTGGACCGATAGTCCGGATGGGCATCGCGGGCGACAACTTGCGGCGTTGTCTCATAAAGTTGCTGTAAACTGGCGGTGGCCTCCTGAAATGCCTGAAATGCTTGAGGGGTTTCTAAGTCGCCGATATGCTGACTCACAAAAATTTGGGGGAATAGGCCAAGGGCGATCGCACTTTTTAAATGAGCACCCACTGCTAAAATAGGGGGGGAAGAATCCGGCGTACCCTTCAAGGAAATGGGTAAAGGCGCATACCCTCGGGCGCGTCGCATCACCATTTCCCGCCCTGCAATAACTCTCACAACCGAGTCATCCACCGCCCGAACAATGGGGCGATTGTGGATGAGAAATTTATCAGCAATGTTTTTTAGGCGATCTGCCGCTTCCCATTCATCGATACAAATCGGTTCATCAGAAAGATTGCCACTGGTCGCTACTACAGGTTTACCCAACTCGGCCAACAGGAGATGATGTAAGGGTGTGTACGGCAACATCACCCCCAAATAGGGATTATCCGGGGCCACTTCTGGGGCGATTTGGTTATACGAGTTCGACAAACGGCGTAATAACACAATGGGACATTCGGGCGATCGCAATAGTCTCTCCTCAATCGCCGTTACCTGACACTCTTGGCGAACTTGTTCCAATGAGGGATACATGACTGCAAAGGGTTTTTCTTCCCGATGCTTACAACGCCGCAGACGACGGACTGCTGCTGAGTTCCCTGCATCAACCATCAGATGAAATCCACCTAATCCCTTAACCGCCAAAATTTGACCGCGATTCACTGTAGAAATGGCATCTTTTAAAGCGCGATCGCCCGTTGCCAATATCTCCCCCCATCCTTTCCAAAATTCTAACTCTGGACCACAGTTAGGACAAGCATTCGGTTGCGCGTGAAACCGCCGATTTAAGGGATTTTCATATTCTGCCTGACAGTCGGGACACATTTGAAATCCTTGCATCGACGTAGTAGCGCGATCGTAAGGTAATCCCCGAATAATCGTATAGCGAGGACCGCAGTTAGTGCAATTGGTAAAGGGATAACGATAGCGGCGATTCTGGGGGTCAAAAATCTCCTGCAAACAATCGGGACAAGTGGCAATATCCGGCAATACCACCGCCGTTTTTTCCCCGGCCACACTGGGCCGAATTTCAAATTCCGTAAACCCCAGAGGTTCTAACCAAGAAGATTCTAGGGATTGAATAAAAGAAATAGTAGGTTTTTCCCGTTCCAATCGCAGCAAAAATGTTTCTAATTGTTCCTGAGTTCCTTCTACTTCTATAAATACCCCTTGGGCCGAATTATTGACCCATCCGTTCAGTTCCAGTTCCGTAGCAAGTCGATAAATAAAGGGACGAAATCCCACACCCTGTACCGCCCCTCGAACGGTGATAGCGAGGCGAGTTAAGTTGGACTTAACAATAATAGGATTTAATAATAAATTCATAAATACTCCCAACCTTGTAGTAACGCCTTCAGGCATTTTAAAGTTATTAATTAAGAAGACTCACAACAGCAAGGCGTTACTACAAACATCAGCGAACGCCTGAAACCAGACTAATTGGGGACTTTTTTAACTGCTGTTCTAAATACTGATACCACTCCCTCATACCTTGTCCTTTCCGCGAAGAGACTTCAAAAATTGCCGCTTGTGGGGCTATTTTGCTAATGTTCGACAATGCTTTCTCCCGGTCAAACTCTACAGCTTCCGCAATGTCAATTTTACTAATAATCACCACTTGGGCTGATTTAAACATGGTCGGATATTTCAATGGTTTATCTTCCCCTTCCGTCACCGACAACAACACCACTCGCAAATCTTCCCCTAAATCATAAGCAGCAGGACAAACCAAGTTGCCCACATTTTCAATTACCAATAAATCTAAGGCATCTAAATTAAGCTGTTGGGCCGCTTTCAACACCATATCTGATTCCAAATGGCAGACGGTTCCTGTCGTAATTTGAACTGTTGCGGCCCCACTCTTACTGAGTCGAATGGCATCGTTATCGGTTTCTAGGTCTCCAACAATGATGCCGGTGGGAATGCGACTGCCGATATCCTGAATCGTGCGTTCTAAAAAGGCAGTTTTCCCAGAACCGGGAGAAGAAAGTAGATTCAGAACTAGCAAATTTTTAGCCATGAAATACCCCCGATTTCGTTCGGCAAGTCGGTCATTTTTGGCTAAAACTGCTTGACCCACCGCAATAGTTTGATGAGTTTCATCATGGTGATGGTGATGGTGATGTCCATTTTCATGACTATGAGTATGGCCGTTATCATGAGTATGGTCATGACTATGAGAATGGATTCCCACTTCTCCGACGACGCTACATCCGCAATTAGTACACATTAGTTATGAAACCTCCAAGGATGTTAATTCAATTTCTTGTCCGCTTTGAATATGATGGGTAAGTTGATGACAATGGGGACATTCATAAAACAAGTCAATGGGTTCAAAGTCGCGATCGCAGGTGGAACAATGACAGACTACCGGAACTCGTTCAATTTCAAATTTTGCCCCTTCTGCGATCGTCCCTTGGGTCACTACATCAAAAGCAAATTCTAAGGCATCTGGAACCACGCCAGACAAGTCCCCCACTCGCATTTTGAGGCGATGAATTTTAGTGGCATTTTGTGCTAATGCACAATCTAAAGCAATATTCAAAGTATTTTCCATCAAGCTAACTTCATGCATAATCCCCTCCCTTCCCCATCTCCCCCATCTCTAACGGCAGTTTCAATCAACTCCGCGATCGCCTCCAATGCCTCCGCCATTCCTCGTTCAGTCACTGTAGAAAATGTATCCCCAAACTCGAAATCCATCGCCGGAATTGCCACTAACCACCCTTGGGGTGACTTCCCATAGAGGGTTTTAGCAAGAATGAGAAGAGAGGACGGGTCGCTACTATGACCTAAACTCTGGGGAGAGAGGGAATCATCGCTGTTGAGTTTGACCACTTGTAGTCCTTGTTCCGCCGTGGCGGGATAGGCATCGATAAAGATTGCCAAGTCTACCTCTGAGAGGGGTTCGGCCAATTCTGGGGTGAGTTGGTGTTCTGATAGCGATCGCACCTTGGGTAATCTCCAGGATGCCACTTCTTCCGCTACTCGTTGTCCTACGCCGTCATCGCGACGTAGGTCATTTCCATATCCGATCGCCAGAATTGCCGGGGACTCCTGTGGAATTAGCAGCATTTTCTTAATTTGATTCTCTAACACTATTCTACCGTAACTTCCTTCTATTTGTCCCGCCAGAACTTCGCTACTTTCTCCACTAAACTGCGACGAGTAGAAATATTCTGGTGTAGCAAAGGATTCTGATGAAATTCATTATTTTGTTGAAATTCTATGACAATTTCAACAATGTTAGTCTCTAAGTAAAACTACCCTTTTAGTTAAATTCTGTCCTCTAGTTTATACGGAGTAATCAACCATTGAAATTAGGGTAATACTTTATAAACTAGGAGTTTATGACAAGCAGAATTCATACATAAATAGAGAGTTGCTTTAGTCATGATGTCTCCCGTTTTGGTTATGTCTTCCCCGAGTTGGACCTAATCGGGCTTTTAAAAACCTAGGTGACAGACTGAAACCCATACAGGGTCAAGAATTGAGATTGTTAGTGACGGTTGGATCCCCCCAACCCCCCTTAAGAAGGGGGGCTTTTTGGGGTGGGGTTTTGGGTGTTCAATCTAAGGATTGCTTAATGCCGATAGATCTCATTGATAACAGTCCCTTTGGCATCAATTAATTCCAGATGCAACGGCATTTGACCTGCGGCATGAGTGGAACAACTCAGACAAGGGTCAAAGGCGCGAATTCCTGCTTCAACTCGGTTTAATAGTCCTTCTTGAATCTCATTGCCATGAATGAAATGTTGGGCAATTTGCGTGACCGTTTTGTTCATTGCTAGGTTGTTTTGTCCTGTGGCAATAATCAGGTTCACTTTCTTAATTAACCCATTTTCATCGACTTTATAATGATGAAATAATGTCCCGCGTGGGGCTTCACTAACGCCAATCCCTTCTAGGTTGTTAATCCCCGCAGTGGCGCGAGTTCGAGGGGAAACAATATCTGGGTCATTGACCAATTGTTCGATATATTCAATGGCACAGAGAATTTCGATTAATCGGGCATAATGATAGTAGAAAGAAGAGGTTGCAACACCCCCGGCCCGATCGCGAAATTCTTGTAACTCTCTATCCGCTGCCTCGGTTCCCATCCGACTACAGATATTTAATCTCGCCAAGGGTCCAACTCGATAAATTCCGTTAGGATATCCCAAGGGTTTATAATAGGGAAATTTTAGATAAGACCAGGGTTCAACGGCTTCACCGAGGTAAGATTCATAGTCATCTTCACTGAGATTATCAGCGACGATATTACCCTCACTATCGGTAAACCGAATCTTACCATCATAATGTTCCCAAAGTCCATCTTTTCCCACTAATCCCATAAATAAGGAGGGGAATTTACCAAAGGTTTCGACTTCGGTGGAAAAGCGGTCGAGGAGGGTTTTAAATAGACTGAGGGCCGTTTCGATGGTTTGGCGAGATTCGGGGAGGCGATCGCGAATCCATGTGCAACTTTCTTCAGACAAGGGCGATCGCACCCCGCCAGGAACTGCCCAAGAGGGGTGAATCTTTTTCGCCCCTAATAGTTCAATAATCTTTTGTCCAAATTGCCGTAAGCGAATCCCACTTCTCGCTAACTCCGGGTCTGCGGCAATCAATCCGAAGACATTCCGTTTTGCTGGGTCGCTGTCCCATCCTAACAGAAAATCCGGACTACTTAGATGGAAGAAACTCAGGGC
This sequence comes from uncultured Oscillatoriaceae bacterium, assembly GCA_965650385.1. GTDB lineage: Bacteria > Cyanobacteriota > Cyanobacteriia > Cyanobacteriales > Laspinemataceae > Laspinema. The sequence goes on along the minus strand of CBFGOM010000013.1, from coordinate 45,184 downwards.
ATGAGACTGAGTAATTTGGGCCAAATTCATCATACGGCGCAATTTTTCCCCAGCGGGAGGAATTTTGACCGCTTGAATTTTATCCCCGGTTTTCGCTGAGGCGAGGAGATGGGAAACAGGACAAATTCCGCAAATCCTAGCAGTAATTCCGGCCATTTCCCACATGGGACGCCCTTCGCAGAATTTCTCAAATCCGCGAAATTCGACGACGTGAAAGCGGGCATCTTCCACTTCTCCAGCATCATCTAAAAAGACGGAGATTTTGGCATGACCTTCGATGCGGGTGACTGGATCAATGACGATTGTTTTAGACATATAATTTAACCACTAATTTCACTGATTTTCACGGAGGGGGAGAGAGGGAATAGAGGGTCTCTCTCCTCGGTGAGTGGGGTTATCCAAATTTAATCATGGGCCGCCCTTTCATGACGGGTAATTCACCCCGGAGGAGGGGTTCGACGGTGGCTAAAATTCGTTGGGCGGAGGGGGGACAACCGGGCATAAACAGATCGACATCGACGACTTCATGAACGGGACGGACGCGATCGAGGAGTTCGGGAACGATGCCAGGAAAATGGGGAAGTTGGCGGGTTTCGTCGCTTAATTCTAGGTAGCAACGTTTGAGAACGGGTTCCGCTTTTCCTAACATATTTCTCATTCCCGGAACGTTGGCGGTGACGGCACAATCTCCGAAAGAAATGAGGAATTTTGTACGCTTTCTAGCTTCAATGAGGAGTTCCATATTTTCCTCATTGGCGACGGCCCCTTCTACCAGGCAAACATCGACGTTTTCGGGATATTCTTTGATATCCGAACCCACGGGACTGAAGACGACATCGACTTTCGAGGCGAGTTCAATTAACCATTCATCTAGGTCCAGAAAGGACATATGGCAACCGGAACATCCCCCTAACCAAATTGTCGCGAGTTTTATCTTGTCCATTGTTGGTTCTCCCTGGCATTCACAATAAATTCTAATTTGCTGCGATCGCGAGTCATTTCGGCAACGGTAGAACCCTTGCGGAAAATCGACCCGGTTGGACAAGCTTCGACACATTTGCCACAACTGGTACAGGCATCAACGCTTCCCCAAGGTTGATTTAATCCGGTAACCACTTTAGCGGAAACCCCGCGATAAGCGACGTCCCAAACATGAGCCCCTTCGATTTCGTCGCAGACTCGCACACACCTTGTACAGAGGATGCAACGATTGTGGTCGATGCCGAATTGTTGATGGGAAATATCAATTTCGCGATCGGGGAAACGATAGGGAAATCGACTGTGATCCATGCCGACTTCGATCGCTAAATCTTGCAATTCACAGTTCTCATTGGCAACACAAACCGCACAAACGTGATTGCCTTCAGAAAATAGCATTTCCACAATCATCCGCCGATATTCTTGCAGGCGATCGCTGTCCGTGGTGATATCCATGCCTTCTGCGACTTGAGTTACACAAGAGGGCAACATTTTATTCACCCCGGCAATTTCTACCAAGCATAACCGACAAGCGCCCACATCGGTGACGCCGTTGAGATGACAGAGGGTGGGAATCCTAATCCCTGCTTCCTTCGAGGCATCCAGAATGGTTGTCCCCTCTTCGATCGCGAGGTCAACTCCATTAATTTTTAAGGTAACGACTGACATATCTTTTCTCTCTGTGTTAGATCGATAAGCTACGACTGGGGCAACGTGAAAATTGCCCCATCTTCTTCTAAGAGGTCACCGATGCTGCTGTTCCTGCGGGAACCTTCCCATTCGGACTGTCTTTCAACAGGGCTAAATATTCCTCTCGGAAGTAGCGCAAGGTACTCATCACCGGGTTCGGGGCCGTCATACCTAACCCGCACAAACTGGTATTTTTTACCATGTCACACAGTTGTTCCAGGTTTTGAATATCCTGAAGCGTCGCTTCCTTATTCAGGATTTTAGTCAGCATTTGATACATCTGCACAGTCCCTGCCCGACAGGGAATACATTTCCCGCAGGATTCACTCCGGCAGAACTCCATATAAAATCGGGCAACTTCAACCATGCTGGTCTTTTCATCCATCACCACCATGCCGCCAGAACCCATCATAGACCCGATTTTTACTAAGGAATCGTAATCCACTGATGTATCTAACATCGACTCGGGAATACAACCGCCGGAAGGTCCGCCGGTTTGCACTGCTTTGACTTTGCCATTAGGAACGCCGCCGCCCATTTCTTCGACAATCTCACGCAGGGTAATCCCCATCGGCACTTCTATCAGTCCATTGTTCCGAATCTGACCCGTAAGGGCAAAGACTTTTGTTCCTTTACTCTTTTCGGTTCCAATTCCCGCATACCACGCGCCACCTTCTCGGATAATCGCCGGAATATTAGCAAAGGTTTCCACGTTATTAATTAGCGTCGGCGACTTCCAGAGTCCTTCTTGGGCGGGATAGGGCGGACGCGGGCGGGGATTGCCTCGTCCCCCTTCAATGGACTGAATTAAGGCGGTTTCTTCCCCGCAAACAAAGGCCCCGGCCCCTATTCTAATCTCGATTTTAAAGTCGAAGGGGGAATCAAAAATCTGACTGCCGAGAATCCCGTATTTTTTCGCTTGTTTAATCGCCTTTTGCAACCGTTCGATCGCCAGGGGATATTCTGCCCGCACATAAATATATCCCTCATTGGCCCCGATCGCATAGGCGGCGATCGCCATTCCTTCTAACACGCGATGGGGGTCACTTTCCAACACCGACCGATCCATGAATGCCCCGGGGTCGCCTTCATCAGCATTGCAAATCACATACTTCTGCTGTCCGGGCATCTTCGCCACCGTCGCCCATTTCAAACCCGTCGGATATCCACCGCCGCCGCGTCCCCGCAATCCACTCTTACTCACCTCATCAATGGTTTCCGAGGGCGTGAGGTCATGAATCGCTTTATACAGGGGTTCATATCCGCCAACGGCGATATATTCCTCAATCCGTTCCGGGTCGATTTTTCCACTGGTTTCCCGCACAATCCGCATCTGCCGCGCAAAAAATGGATGTTCTGGGTCACCTTCCACCGCACTTGCGGTCCCCCCATCGATCGCCTCAATAATGCTGGCAGCATCTTCCGGGGTTACTTCTTCATAAAGTTTATTCTGGGCCTCAATTTGGACCAACGGCCCTCGCCCGCAAAATCCCATACAACCGACGCCAACCACTTGGACGCGATCGTCCATCTTCTTCTCTTTACAGGTATTTTCTAAATTCTTCTTGACGCCAAGGGAGTTTGCCGCCTGACATCCTGTGGAGGTACAACAATGTACCCGGACTGGTTTTTGGGCCGTCCGTTCCTTCTCTCCAATCTCCCTAAGTTCCGCTAAATCCATAGTGTTCTAACCTCTCGCGTTCTTCCGATCAAGGAGGGGGGTTGTCTGGGTCAATGGGTGAAACCTTCTCCTTGCCACTACCAATCTCACCCTACTTGATCCATCCTTTAATATGATCGAGTGCTTGTTCCGAAGTCTGCTTCCCAGCGACAGTTCCGTCATACACCACCACCGGCGCAATTCCACAGGCCCCCACACACCGGGCCGTAATTAGGGAAACTTCACCATCTGCCGTGGTTTCTCCTTGCTGAATTCCCGTCTGTTTCTCCAGAGAAGCGAGTACCTCGCCCCCTCCTTTCACATAACAGGCCGTTCCCAAACACACTACGCAGGTATGTGCACCACTTGGTTTCAGGGAGAACAAGTGGTAAAATGTGGCAACCCCGTAAACTCGACTTAAAGGCAGCTTGAGATTTCGCGCTACATATACTAATACATCTTCTTCCAGATAACCAAACGCTTCTTGAGCTTTATGGAGTACCTCGATCAGCGCATCTTGCCGATACTGGTTCCGCTTCATCGTGATATCCAGTACCTTAAAGCGCTTATCCCCACTCGGATGTTCTGTTGCCGCTTTTTTTTCCTTCGGGGTGGATTTCTCTTGATCGTCGCTCTTTGCCGCAGTTGATTGCATAGCTTATATCCTTACTCTAAACCGTTATCTCCTGGCACTGAACCGTTCCTTCCTCCCTTAACTCTCCCGTTAGTCAGGACGGGACCTAACCCCTTAACTCTAACCTCCCCCTGTTCTTTCTCTACTCTACCGCTTAACCCTAAAACATTTTCATTCATTCTATAAATTTTTGTAATGTTTTTTTAAGACTATAGGGGAAATCAGTTGAATCCAAGCTGTTGAGTGTATCATAGAACATAGAGAAACTAGAAATAATTTTAAACCTCTTAAGAATTCTTCCATAACCCTAAAAAATTCCGGTCAAGGTTAACCCGCTTAACCCGCTTGATTCTTGTGGTTTATGACTAATTGCATCTATAAAGCCGCAATCTTTATGAACTTCTTAAGAGAATGTTAAATTTAAAAAATCTACAAATTTTGATAAGTTTTAGTTGCAAGGGAAGAGAGGGATAGAGGGTCTATTCCCTCCGATAGAGATCGCTTTAGTTTAACAATCAAAAAGTTGCCAAAGTTAAGAATAAGGGATTTGCCCTAATCATCCGGTTCAGTCAAAAATTACCTGAACCGATTCGGGGTATTTTTACAATAAAACCGTTGCTAAAGTTACGAAAATCTACTCTTTAAATTAATTTAATAATTGGAGGATGGGGAGGATGGGGGAGATGTTTGTAGTAACGGGTAAAGTCGTTATCTCCCCTCCCTTGTCAACAAATCCGAGGCAACTGTTCTCCACTCAGCATATCCAGAATTCGACTTGCACCAATTTGACTTTGCAACGTCACCAAACCCTGACCCGTCGCCGTTACCGTCCCGATCGCCACCGCATCCACCCCCAAGGGATGAGATTTCATCACCTCTAAAGCACGACTCGCACAGTGTGCCGGAACGAACGCTACAAATCGCCCCTCATTTGCCACATATAGCGGATCAAAGCCCAAAATCTCACAAGCGCCTCGGACCTGTTCCTGAACCGGAATCGCCCGTTCATCAATGGCAATCCCCACCCCTGCTGATGTAGCAATTTCATTTAACGCACTGGATAACCCACCGCGAGTCAAATCCCGCAAACAGTGGATTTCGATACCTGCATCGAGTAACTGTAAGACAAGGGAGGCGATCGCCGCTGAATCACTCTCAATCGTCGTCTCAAACTCCAATCCCTCACGGACTGCCATAATTGCAATCCCATGTCGTCCCAAATCCCCATTAATCAGCAAAATATCCCCCTCACGCACCGATTGCGGGGCGATCGCCCGGGAATGTTCAATCATCCCCACCCCTGCGGTATTGATAAAAATCCCATCTCCCTTCCCGCGATCGACTACCTTCGTATCCCCCGTCACAATTTGCACCCCCGCCTTCTCTGCTGCCGCCTGCATGGATTGGACGACCCGCCACAGGGTCTCCATTGGCAACCCCTCCTCCAAAATAAACCCTGCCGTCAGATACAAAGGACGAGCACCACTCATCGCCAAATCATTCACTGTCCCATGAACCGCCAAGGAACCAATATCCCCACCCGGAAAAAAGAGAGGACGAATCACATAAGAATCCGTCGTCATGGCAATCTTTGTTCCCGGCAACGTCAACGCGACTGAATCATGAGGAACCCCATCCGCTGTCCCAAACACCGGCAAAAACATCCGTTCAATTAACTGGCGCATCAAGGTTCCTCCACCCCCATGCGCTAACAACACATGAGGATATTGAGAAATCGGAATCGGACAAGTTAGGGTAAAATTGTCTGCCATGATAACTACTTCCATGAGTGAGCAAATAGATATAGTTTACCCTTAAATCCCAACTCGACTCAGATTTTAAAATCAAGTTATCTCCTTTGTTCAAATATCAATTGAGGGTCGATGTGTGAATCACAGCGAATCACCTCACAATAAAAATCCCCCTATTCAAAGAAGATTAAATCAGGACTGAAACATCATCGAAGCTATTTAAATTTAGAAATAATTTATCAAAGTCATAACGAGTGTGACTCTATCTCCATAATTTAACAAAACTTACCCTTTTTCATCCCAGTCAAGAGGGATGGACCCTGATTTGAACTGAAAACTATTAGCCTCTGATTCTAAATTCGTTTGTCTCCAGTCGGGTTTCTCTGAATACCCTCGGAGCAAAAGCTGTGTCTACTTGGAACCCCACCCTTGAAGGTGCGCGCTTTTACTCTGAGTACCAGATTGGGTATGAATTCCGGTATTGCTACTGTAACTCTTTCTTTGTAAAAAGGCAATTCAATCCAGATTTATACCTATCCAATTAAAAAAACACCCTACCTTTTTCCAAGAAAATAGAAGTTTTCAACGGCGACAACCCTGCCGATGTTGCAAAAAATGTACCCTTTCCCTCTCGTTTAGCCGACCAACTCTTAAAAAATTATGAGTATCCTCATGGATAGGACAAATCCAGTATTAAAATACACCGTTTAAGGCCAATCTCTCCAGCTATCATGGGTTAGCCCATTTAGAGTCAATTGACTCACTTATTGACAGTTAAGGTCATCACATCATGAGACAGTATCAAAGTATCGAGCAAATTTTACAAAATAACAAGCTTTGGGTTGCTCAAAAGAACCAAACCAACCCCCATTATTTTGAGAAACTCGCTGCCGGACAATCCCCACCTTACCTTTATATTGGCTGTTCCGATAGCCGGATGCCTCTCATGGAATTTATGCAAGTTGAACCGGGAGAGGTTTTTGTTCATCGGAACATTGCTAATCAGATTTGTTTAACGGATATCAATTTTTTGTCGGTCTTAGAATATGCGATCGACCATTTACATATTCAGCATATTATTGTCTGTGGTCATTATTGTTGTGGAGGAATTCAAGCGGCTTTAGAAGGCACAACATCAGGATTAGTAGATAGTTGGGTCAACCCTATTCGGAAACTATATTTAGAAAATAAAGAAACAATTGACAACCTTCCACACCGCCAAGCAAAACTCAACTATTTAGCAGAGTTAAATGTTAAATACCAAGTCAAAAATCTGTACCAAACTGCTATAATGAGAAATGCCTTACGGGAAAATCGCGCCCCGGAAGTACATGGTTGGGTCTTGAATTTATACTCCGGTTGCATTCAAGATTTAAACATTCCGACGGAAGGCTGGCACATTTATCCCAGTTGTCCCGCCTCTCAACGGTCCTTGCTGCCAATAACATGAGCATATTACGAGCAGAAAACAGGCCCCAATTCTCGGTTTTGGTCCCTGGGAACTGATTGTGTTTCTGTTTTTGTTTTACCCAAGGTGCTGAATTTTATCGGGTTGAGGAATAAATCGCATGAAATAATGGATATCAGGAACCTTACCCAATCCCCTAACACCTTTTTATCTGAGGATTAAACCCACCTTGATGAAGGGTCAGCAGTTTGGGAGGGGAGGTTCAAAATCCTAACGCGATCGCCCCTAAATCACTATGCATCCCTCTCCCATCCTCAATCCCCCTAAAAAATCTTCTCATCCCTTGACTCGCCGTCATTTCTTGAAATTAGGTGGGTTATCGGGTATCGGCTTTTTAGCTGCTTTAACAGGTCCCCATTTTGGCAGCAAAATTGCTAAAGCGCAAGGGGGACCTATCCCTCAACTTTCTCCTTTAAAATTTACCACGGTTACTGTGAATGAAACGGGAGAAATCATTCACAAAGTTTGCAAAGAAACCCAATATTTTCGCGAAGGGTTAGGAAAGGATCTGAACGTTAATTTAGTTCAGATTCCTGAAGGGACTTTTATGATGGGTTCCCCCCCTACAGAATTAGAACGATATGACAGTGAAGGTCCTCAACATTCGGTGACTTTGCCAGACTTTTTCTTAAGTCAATCTCCCATCACCCAGGCACAGTGGCAAGCGGTGATGGGAAACAATCCTTCCACTTGGCAGCAAGACAATTTACCTGTAGAAAATGTCTCGTGGGATGATGCAGTAGAATTTTGTCACCGACTGGCGCAAAAAACTGGACGGGGGTATCGTCTTCCGTCAGAAGCGGAATGGGAATATGCCTGTCGCGCCAAAAGCACGACGCCGTTTTATTTTGGTAAAAAAATTACCCCAGAATTAGGGAATTATGATGAAGTGTTGAGGGGAAGTCATCCCCACCAAACGACCCCGGTTGGCAGGTTTCCGGCGAATGGGTTTGGATTAGTTGATATGCATGGGAATCTGTGGGAATGGTGTCAGGATTTATGGCATGATAATTATGAAGGTGCGCCGACGGATGGCAGTGCTTGGGAAGTGGGTGGAAATCCGGAATTTCGGATGCTGCGCGGCGGGTCCTGGCATGATTTACCTTGGTATTCTCGGGCGGCGCAACGGTTTGGCAAGGAACCAGATTCTCGGGAGGCGATCGCAGGTTTTAGGATTGCCCTTTCTTGAAAACTTCTGTTATAAGTAACCACAGATTACACAGAAATTGTTCCGTGAAAATCTGTGTAATCTGTGGTTACTCTGGGTTTATCGGCATTCTAAGGTTTTCATGGCAATATCCGTGGTTAGAAATATGCGATCGCTGCCAATGAATTCGGTAAATCCAATTTTTTTCAGTTTATCCAAAACCGGCCCTTTTACTTCGGCTAAATAAAAGTCTATTCCGATGCTTTTCAAATCTTCAATTAAACTTTTTAAAGTTTCTAATCCACTGCCATCAATGACATTGACAGCGCTACAAATTAAAACTAAATGCTTGACTTTAGGATGATTTACAAGGGCATTCTGTATATAAATCTGTAAGTATTTAGCATTAGCAAAATACAGACTCTCATCAATACGAATGGCTAACACATGAGGACAAGTTTTGACCGGATATCGCTCTACATTGCGAAAATGTTCTGTTTCTCCAATGCGTCCAACGATCGCAATATGGGGTTTGCTGGTGCGCCATAAATGGAGGGCTAAAGAAATAGCAGCCCCGATCAGAATTCCGGTTTCTACGCTAGTGGCAAGAACGGCTATAAAAGCAGCACACCAGGCGATCGCATCTCCTTTATCATATTCCCACAGTCGTTTTAAGGTTCCAAAATCTAACAAATTTGCCACCGCTACTAAAATAATAGCAGCTAAAATGGTTTGCGGTAAAAAATAAAATAAGGGCGTTAAAAACATCACCGTAATCGCAATCACAATCGCCGTAATAATTGATGCCAATCCCGTATTTGCACCTGCCGCAAAATTCACCACGGACCGACTCAATCCGCCGGTAACCGGATATCCTCCGGTAAAGGCAGCACTAGCATTCGCTGCACCTAATGCAATTAATTCCTGGTTTGCATCCAGTTTTTGGCGTTTTTTACTGCCTAAAAAACTCCCCACAGCAAAGGCTTCCATAAATCCCACAAAGCTAATCGCTAAAGCAGCCGGAAATAATTGTTCTAGGGTCGTCCCATCTAAAACAGGCAGGGAAATCGGTGGCAATCCTTGAGGAATTGTTCCTACTACTTTCACTCCAGCAATTTCATTTAATTTCAATCCCCAAACCAATAAAGAACTAACAATCACCAGCAGCAAGGGCGCACTTTTAGTAATGGGAACGATAGCCGCTTCCGAGACTCGCCATAGTTTTAGATAATCCTTGACTTTTTGGTTGAAAAAGATTAAAATGCTCAAGGCTATCAAACCGAAAATCAGCGTGACTCCGTTCGTATTTCCTAGTTCAGCAACTAAATAAAAAATCAGTTGCAAAAAGGACTCAGTTTGGGGAATCTTTACCCCCAGTAAATGTTTAAGTTGGCTGACTCCTATTAAAATAGCTGCTGCACTAATAAATCCTGAAATCACGGACTGACTGAGAAAATTAACCAAAAATCCGAGACGAAAGACTCCCATGAGAATTTCAATAATTCCCACAAGGAAAGCTAGGGTTAAGGCTAATCCTAAATATTCAGTGGTATTTTCCGCAGCGAAGGCACTGACAGCAGCGGCAACCATTAGAGAATCCACCGCAACCGGCGCAACGGAGAGGTTGCTACTTGTTCCTAAACAAGCATAAACAATCATCGGTAAAATACTGGCATATAACCCCACTTCTGGCGGTAATCCAGCCAGCATGGCATAAGCCATCCCTTGAGGAATCAGCAAGCTGGCAACGATAATCCCAGCGGTAATATCTCCAACTAAATACTCACGCCGGTATTTTAATCCCCAACTTAAAACGGGAACATAGTGTTGCATAACCTTCATCAATAACAACGAAAAAAGAGGCTAAATTTACCCTTACCAAGGAGTTAAAATTCGGTTAAGCAACCGATTGTTTGCCACACCGCTCATTAGCTGGAACGGCTTCCGCAATTTTCTTGGGAGCGGGCAAATTCAGGTTATTCATTTGGTGAATAAAATCCTCCCGAGTTTTACCAACAAAGCGGGGATTATAGTTTTTTTCTTCGCCAATGGTGGAGACGGTTCTACCTTTGTAGTCATGACCCGGATAGACTAAGGTTTGAGCGGGTAAGGTGAACAGTTTTTGGGTGACACAATCATACAAAAATCCGGCATTTCCACTTTGAAAGTCAGTGCGTCCACATCCGCGAATGAGTAGAGAATCTCCGGTTAAAACACGATCGCCATTGACGAGATAAGCATTATGACTATCGGTATGTCCTAAAGTCGCGATCGCTTTAATTTCTATGTCCCCAACCTGTAAGATTTCCCCCTCTTTAATAAAGCGATCGGCACAGGCGGCATTGGCATTCTCGGGGACAATTGCCTGACAGTTTGTGTGCGATCGCAACTCTCCCGTACCCGTGATGTGATCCGCATGAATATGGGTTTCCAAACAATAGCGCAAGGTTAATCCCAACTCTTGCAGCAATTGCAAATCACGCTCAACCTGCTCAATCACCGGATCCACTAACACTGCTTCTTGGGTTGTTTCGTCCGCAATTAAATAAGTATATGTACTGGTTTCGTTATCATAGAGTTGGCGGAATAACATCGGTCCTTTCTCCTGAATCGTTAGCAATTTTCCTGTTGTACCGTTGCTTAGAACTGAGTCTAGCAGTCGCCGGGAGAGGCGATCGCCGGTTCTTCTGGGGTACGACTAGCGCCCTCTCCTCTGAGGCGATCGAGACAACTTGACGTTTATGGGTGTACTACTATATAGTAATGGAACAAACTGAAATTGGCAACTCAGGTAAAATACTGGTGCTCTTAAGTTGAGTAAATCTACTCAACCAGCCGAGCCGCTCTAACTCCTTAGAGTTGTAATCCCGAAATAGATTGATTTAACTAAAAGTTCTAAATCTTTCAAGGGTTCATGACATTCCTGTGTTGTCTATATCTAACCTAAATTAAATGAACCCCCTAAGAGGCTAACAATGACAACGAACCAAATCCATCAACTCCTTGATATTGACGCGCTGACTCTGAAAAATGGGCTCGATGAGCAGAAAATTACCTTGATTGATGTGCGAGAACCGGGGGAATTTGCGGGAGAACATATCAAAGGAGCAACCCTATTACCCCTCTCTCAATTTGACCCCAACTCGCCTAAATTACAGGGCAAAAAAGATATTGTTCTCTACTGTCAAAGTGGCAACCGTTCCCGACAAGCCGCGCAAAAACTCTTATCCGCAGGAGTTCCCGAGGTGATGCAACTTAGAGGGGGAATAAACGGATGGAAACAAGCGGGATATCCAGTAGAAGTGAATAAAAATGCTCCGATTTCTATTTTTCGTCAGGTGCAAATTGTAGCAGGAACCCTAGTGTTTACGGGCACAGTCCTCGGTTATTTTGTTAATCCTGGGTTTTTAATTTTGAGTGGGTTTGTGGGGGCTGGTTTAGTCTTTGCTGGCATTAGTAACACTTGTGCAATGGGAATGCTATTAGCTAAACTGCCTTACAATCAAGTCAAATAGTCAGTAGAATTTGAAAATATCAAACGCGGGAATAGAGCTGTGATATCCCCACGTTTGATATTTTCAAGAGTTCCCTATCGTCTTTAAGATTTTTGGTGGAAAAATTCCGGTTATTCATCATAACTGAGGGCGGGACTCTAATGAATCAAAAAACTGATTAATAGTTGAATTCCAAAGGTTTCGATTAACCCCAATCAGGCTATTATGTCCAGCTTCCGGAGAAATTACAATTTGTTTCGGACCTTGTAGATTTTCGTATAGGTCTTGAATTTCTTCTACGGTAGTCCACTTGTCTTGCTCCCCGTGAATCACCAGTGCAGGACACTTCACATCCTTAGCAAACTCAATGGGATTATGGGTAAATCCATTAACTCCTTGCTGAACCCCAGCCCAAAATACGACAAGCTCGGCTATTAAAAAGGAGGGAATTTTATGATGATTAAACCGTACTTTAATGGCATTCAATAAACGAGCAAAGGGCAGTTCTAAAATAATAGCATCGGCCTGAACATGATGCTTAGAAATGGCGCGTAAAATAGCAGCAGTCCCCATAGAAATTCCATATAGAATGAACGGAGCGGGTAAGTTTAAACTTTCTACATATTCCAGGCTGGCAACTACATCCTCAGCTTCTTTGATGCCAACTGTAATGGTGTTACCACTGGACCCGCCAACGCCTTGAAAATCAATTAAAACTGAATCATACCCTAGGCTACTAAAGGTCTCCGCTGGTCCCAAGAGTTGGCTGCCTTTCGTTCCTAAATTTCCTGGAAATAAAAGAACTGTGCCTTTTGAATTGGGAAGTTTAGGGGGAATTAACCATGCTTCTAACCATGCGGTTTTGCTGATAGGAATTCTCTGAGTGGTGTAGGCTAATCCTCGGTCAGAAGGAGTCTGAGAATTGCTGGGCTTTAGGATTCCTAGTCCGGATTGTCCAGACACTCTAAGGTGAGTCATTTGGTAAGCTAAAAGGTAGGTAGAAACATTCAAAAGAATGACTCCCACGACCAATACTACAGCGAGTCTATTGTGCCATTGCGGTCTAGTTGGGTTCCTATTTTGCCTCTGGATGGAGGGGTTTCTTTGAGGGGTTGCTCGTCTGCTGCTCCAAGCCAGTATCCCGCAACATAAGCTAATAGACAAAAGCACAATGCTAAAGGGCTTGACTGGAAATAACCAGGCATTGATCACACCTAAACTATGTAATATGAATAACGTGAGAAGGGTAGTGAATAAGAGGAGGAGAGCCAAGCAACTGGCTATAATCAGTAACTTACGGGATGCGCTCATAATGAGGTCCTTAAGTGTTGAATTTTTAACAAAATTACTAAACCCTTGCGTCAATTTATGGTAGAGTTGGTGCAGCCTTTACCAAAAACGGTTAGCTGATCATGCTATTGTCTTTTTTAACCTTTGTCAACTCCGGGTGGAGAAATTAATAAAATGAGGTTTCTTCCAGCGTATTTCTGGACTTTTGAACGTTGAGTTATCCCTCTCATCAAGCCTATAAGCTGAGGAGAACCCTACGACTGTCCACTAATTTTTTAACTAGAACCCCCATGAACCTAGATGATATTCAGACCCGATATCTGCAAGGCGATCGCACCTTTCGGAAAGCGAATCTCCGGGAAGCGGATTTAATTGATGGTCATTTCCACGGAATCAACTTGAATGAGGCGGATTTACGACAAGCTCGACTCGGCAAAACTGACTTCAGTCGGGCCAGTTTTCGGGAGGCAGATTTGAGCGAAGCCATTCTGTGGGGAACTGAATTAACTGAGGCGGATTTATATCGCGCTAATCTTAGAGAAGCTGATTTGAGTGGTGCCAAGCTGACTTATGCCAATTTAGAGTTAGCGAACCTCAGTAAAGCCAGTTTATGTGGTGCCAATTTAGTCGGAAGTCGCCTATCTCGGGCGAATTTATTTGCTGCGGATCTCCGTCCCACTTCTGACCAAGTAACGGATTTGGGTCGCGCTGTTTTAACCTACGCTGATTTATGCTACGCCAACTTGAGTGGCGCGTTGTTGTATCAAACAGATTTAGAACGAGCCAAGCTCTGTCGCGCTCATCTGAATCGGACGTTTCAACAGAAGGCAGCGGATCTGAGTGAAGCGATTTTACGCGAGGTTGACTTGAGTTTTGCCGACTTAACGGGGGTTAATTTACGCGGGGCTGATTTACTCGGGGCGGATTTGACCGGCGCAATTCTGATCGATGCCAATTTAGAAGATGCGATCATGCCCGATGGCAGCCTTTACCGAAAATCCAACTGATTTGGGATGGGTTTTTGTGCCGTGAATCGGTATGATCTTAAAGTGATTTCTGGCCCTAGGGCAGCCGCCGGTTTCGGCGGCGTCTGGACCCAATCCCACCGTTCCCCTCTCTAATCAATTTCCAGTTTGTCTTCCAAGGAGTCATCAAAGTTTATGGCGTATCTGTGGTTTAAGTCTTTCCATATTATTGGCTTTGTCGCTTGGTTTGCCGGGTTATTTTATTTACCCCGGTTGTTTGTCTATCATATTGAAGCCAGTGAGCGCCCAGAAGCGGTTAGATCTGCGCTCAAAACTGAATATAACCGCATGGAAAAACGGCTCTACAAACTAATTATGATGCCTGCGATGATTTTTACTATTATCATGGCCGCTGGCATTATCTATCAGGAACCCGGTGTATTTAAGGAAACTTGGCTTCATGTCAAACTGTTGTTAGTCTTGGCCTTAGTTGGCTTCCATCATTACTGTGGCCGGATAATTCGTCAGTTGGAGGAGGGAACTTGTACCATTAGTGGAATCCAAATGCGACGGCTGAATGAAGTCCCCACGATTATCCTCGCTTTAGTCGTGTTCTTAGCCATTTTCAAAAACAATTTTCCAACGGATATTGTTTCCTGGGGAACCATTGCTGCAATTATTGCGTTTGCGGTAATTATTCAACTCTATGCTCGCAAACGTCGGTTGCAAGAACAGGGAGAGTTGGAGGCATCTAGTTAAAGTCCTGATATGAGTCACGATCGCCCTCCGACTCAGCGATCAAGGGCGATCGCCTCACTCCCTGAACGGTTATCGAACCGTTCCCCGTAATGCCTCTGCATCAATGCCTTTAAGAAAATAAATCCGCAGCAAATGGCCGAAAATCGATAATTGAAAGGGTAATTTCTTCAACGCCTTGATCCACTTCGGTTGAGAACTGGCCTCAATTTTTGATAGTTTCTCATTCAAGTCACAACAGCGCTCTAACCGAGAGAAGAATTCCGGATGTTCCGTATTTAGACCTGATGGAAAGGCTCGTAATGCAGTTTCATTGGTTTTGCGGATCACTTCGTGATCAAACTCTGTGGGGTCGATTCCCAGCGCATGATAGAAGCCGGTGCGTTCATGTACCGTCAACGTATGGGTAGCAAACACGGTTAGCAGGAAAAAGCGACTCCATAACCGGGAAGTCCAAGTTTGCCAGAGTTTCGGTTGCGATCGCAGCAGCGCCTTGAAAATATCCCCATGCCGGTTTTCATCCTGACACCAGCTTTCAAAATAATTAAATAACGGATAAAACTGATGCTCTGGGTGCTGTTCCAGATGGCGATAAATAATAATATAACGCCAATATCCAATCTTCTCTGACAGATAAACCGTGTACAATACCCACTCAATTGGGAAAAACGTATAAACCCGATGTTTTGTCAGATAGCTCAAATCCATTGTACAGCCAAAATCGGCCATTGCCTTATTTAAAAATCCGGCATGACGTGCTTCATCTCTCGCCATCAAACTAAACATTTCCGCCAGCAAAGGACTGCGCTCTTTCAGGTTGCGGGAAAGTTCCTTAAACAGCAGAAACCCGGAAAATTCTGACACACAGGACCGTTCCAAATAATCGATAAAGGCTTGGCGCGCTTCTCCCGTAATATGATCCCAAGATTGGGCAAACTCTTCATTTCGCACGAAGTGATGGCGGTTGTAGTCTGCTCGCATTTCCTCTAGCATCGCCCGTAACTCGGTTTCCTGAGCAGATAAATCGAGGTTGGCGGTTTTTTCAAAGTCCGTTGTATAAAACCGGGGGGTCAGGATATTTTCCTTCAGGGCCTTAGTTTTGGTGACGGACATCTCCGCAGGGGCCTGGGATGGGGTAGCAATCATGGGCGGGTCCTCATAAAAAACTTAATAGCTTTCAAGTTATAATACTTTTTCAATTTTGAAAAGACCCTTACCCCAAAACCGTAACAATCGTTAACTTTCAACAACTGTTAAGTTATGTAACATCTTATTGCTTTATCGCTGTATGGCTATATACTAACTGAAGTCGGTCACGGGTTCCCTTGGTGGAGATGGCCCCAACCGGCATTACCCAGATAAATCTAAAAGGAAAAAGGTCATTTGACATGAGCCACGATTTAGCCACCCGCTTGAGAGAAGGAACCCAAAAGTCTCACACCGCCGCCGAAAATACAGCCTATATGAAGTGCTTCCTCAAAGGGATTGTGGAGCGCGAGCCATTCCGCAAGTTGCTCGCCAATCTCTATGGGGTGTATCGGGTGATGGAAGAAGCAATGCGACAACACCAGGATGATCCGGTAGTGGGACCGATGTATTTCCCAGAACTCAACCGCACGGCGAATCTGGAAAAAGACCTCGCCTTTTATTATGGTGAAAACTGGCGCAGTCAGATTGTCCCCTTAAATGCGGGACAGATTTATGTCGATCGCCTTCAGCAACTCGCCGATACTGACCCGGCACTGCTCGTTGCTCATGCTTATACTCGCTATATGGGAGATCTTTCGGGAGGTCAAAGTTTGAAAAAAATTATCCGATCGGCTTTGGATTTACCCGAGAATCAAGGCACATCCCTCCATGAATTTGATGAAATTCCTACCGTCGAAGCGCGACGAGCGTTTAAAGAAAAGTATCGGGATGCTTTGAATTCTTTACCTGTGGATGAGGCAACTATTGAACGGATTGTCGAAGAAGCTAATTATGCGTTTCATCTGAATCGAGATGTAGTGCATGAGTTGGAAGATGATGTCAAAGCAGCGATCGGGGTTCATGTCTTTGAGTTGCTTACCAAGCAGGATAAACCGGGAAGTACCGAGAGACATTCTCGCCATTCTGCATCAATACCGGCGGAAGTAGGAGCCTGATTTTTTGACTTTGAATCAAGGGTGATAGGCTTGATTTAGACTTGCTGTAGTTTGGAAAAGAACCCCACCCTAACCCTCCCTTTGCTAAGGGGAGGGGACCGGAGCGATAGGCTTGATTTAGACTTGCTGTAGTTTGGAAAAGAACCCCACCCTAACCCTCCCCTTAGCAAGGGGAGGGGACCGGAGAGATTTTGTTAACCCATTGAGTTGCGATCTAAAAAAATACCCATGAATGCTTTGATTTCTACTGTTGAATTTGACACTGATTTGTTGAAAAAGTATGACCGCCCGGTGCCGCGCTACACGAGCTATCCACCTGCAACGGAATTGAAATCTGACTTTGAAGAAGTAGGATTTAGAGCTGCGGTTGCTGTTGGCAACTATAAGAAAACTCCCTTATCTTTGTATTGTCATATTCCCTTTTGTGAAACCCCTTGTTATTTCTGTGGGTGCAATACCATCATCACCCAGCGGAAATCCTTAGCTGAACCTTATCTGGATTATCTAACTCGTCAAATTCGGTCAATGGCGGAACTGGTGGATACGAGTCGTTCTGTGAATCAAATGCACTGGGGGGGAGGAACACCGAATTATTTATCACTTCCTCAAGTAGAACAGTTGTGGACGACCATTAATCAGTATTTCCAGTTTGAGGAAAATTCGGAAGTTTCGATTGAGGTGAATCCCCGGTTTTTAGATAGAAATTATCTGTTGTTTTTAAAAGATTTGGGATTTAACCGGATTAGCTTTGGAATTCAAGACTTTAATCCGAAAGTGCAGCAAGCGGTGAATCGAATTCAGCCGGAAGCGATGCTATTTCAGGTGATGGATTGGGTACGGGATGCGGGATTTGAAAGTGTCAATGTGGACCTGATTTATGGATTGCCCTTTCAAACGTTGGAAACGTTCCGGGATACAATTCATAAAACCACGCAACTGGATCCGGACCGAATTGCGGTGTTTAATTTCGCTTATGTTCCTTGGTTAAAACCTGTTCAGCGATTGATTCCGGAGGAGGCACTACCTCCGGCATCGGAAAAGATGGATATCTTAAAAATGGCGATCGAGGATTTAGGGGAAGCAGATTATCAGTTTATTGGCATGGATCATTTTGCTAAACCGAACGATGAGTTAGCGATCGCCCAACGGGAAGGCAAGCTGCATCGGAACTTTCAAGGATATACCACCAAACCGGAATCGGATTTAATCGGGTTGGGGATGACTTCAATTAGTATGCTCCATGATGTTTATACCCAGAATCACAAACGATTGAAAGACTATTATGCAGCAATTGATTGTCAGGATTTGCCCATTGAAAAGGGGGTGATTCTGAGTGCTGATGATATCCTGCGCCGGATGGTGATTATGGAGTTAATGTGCCAATTTGAACTCTCTAAGAACGAATTTGAGCAAAAATATCATCTGAGCTTCGATTGTGATTTTGATGATTATTTTGCAGCGGAGCAATTGGAGTTACACCAGCTAGAAGCTGATGGATTAGTGCGCCTGTCTCCTAATCATATTGAGGTCACTCCAGCGGGACGGTTATTGGTTCGGAATGTGGCGGCTGTTTTTGATACTTATCTAAGTAAAAAAGCATTGAATAGTTTCTCTAAAGCAATTTAGGGGAAAGCTCAAGATCAGTGTTTTGTCGGTAATTCAGTTCACCGTTTTTAGTAACGATTTCAGTCGTTGCCCGTTTGGAGCAAATAGGCGGCAGAGCCTCGGATTGGCATTCTCCGACAGAGTTAGAGAACAAGTCCAATCTATTTATTGTGTGGTTGAGGAAGTATGTATGCACTTAGAATCGATGTCAAATTCTCCTAAAAATCAATCCCAGCTTAATTGGGTAATTACGGCGTTTTTTATCGCCATTCATGCACTGGCTTTATTAGCACCTTGGTGTTTTTCTTGGTCCGCATTCGGGGCGATGTTATTTCTCCACTGGTTTTTAGGGAGTATTGGCATTTGTTTGGGCTATCATCGCCTATTGAGCCATCGGAGTTTTCAAGTTCCGAAATGGCTAGAATATGCGATCGCCCTCGTCGGTGCCTCAGCACTCCAAGGCGGACCCATTTTTTGGACTGCCGGACATCGGTTACATCATGCCTATACTGAAGATGAAATCAAAGACCCTTATTCGGCGCGCAAGGGCTTTTGGTGGAGTCATCTGCTTTGGATGATTTATCCCCGTCCCGAATTTTTTAACAAAGAATTGTATAACCGATTCGCTCCCGATTTAGCCCGGGACCCTTTCTACTGTTGGCTTGATCGCTACTCTCTATTGATGCAAATCCCTTTAACCGTTGTCCTGTATCTCTTAGGCGGTTGGTCTTTTATCGTCTATGGGGTATTTGTGCGAATTGTCCTGCTGTGGCACAGCACTTGGCTGATTAATTCGGTTACCCATCTGTGGGGATACAAAACTTTTCCCACTGAGGATAATTCCCGAAATCTCTGGTGGGCGGCAATTTTCACTTATGGCGAAGGATGGCATAATAATCATCATGCTTATCCGAATGTTGCCAAAGCCGGTTGGCGGTGGTGGGAATTAGATATGACTTGGTGGGCAATTTGGGTTTTAAAAACCGTTGGGTTAGCCAAAAAAGTAGTGATGCCGCCTGCCGCCAAAGCACCCCAGGGATAAGCTGCTTTTTCAGGAGATCGCCTAAAAAGCCGGAAACTTCAACAGTTGGGCGATCGCCTCCATTGCCTGCATCATCCGCCCCTCGTGACTTCCCCCCAGCACAATATATCGTCTTCCCTGACGTTCCAACTCGTCCAAAAACCATTGGTGCATGGTCATTCGTAGGGACTCACTTTCCCGGGTGCCATCCTGAACAAATCCAAAATCCGGTGCAGTCAGAAGATATAAGTCATAATTTCGACTCGCGGCGATTTGTTGCAATTGCTCACAGAGTGAACCGAGATACCGGCGATGCCAAATACAGGTAGCGAGGGGGTCTGTATCGCACACCACCACGCGATTCGCACGGATTGCCAGGGCCTCTTCCCAGGCGATTTGTCCTTGGGCAATTTGTATAAATTCGTCCCTGTCCCACTGGTGAGAATCCGGTAGATATTGCCGTCCCTCCCAATACGATCGCCCGTATTCTGGGACCCAGACGGTTTGGTATTGTTCTGCCAGCGATCGCGCCAAGGTGGTAGTGCCACTGGATTCTACCCCCACCACTGCGATCCGCTTGGCAAAATAGGCTTTTGCTGGAGGCGTAAGCATCTGCCAATGGGTTGCGAGGTCCTGACGCAGTTGGGTTCCAGAAATGGGGAATGCCTCCCGAGGGCAGTCAATGGCAATATGTCTTGCACCCATAAACGCCGCCCAAGGTTCGCCATACGCCTCAGAGGTAAAGGCAATATCCGGTTTTCTTCCCCGGAGTAATTCCAGTGTGCGTTTTGCCCAAGGTTCGGGCGCTTCGGGCAAATAATCAAGAGTTTCATAGACTTCTACATCGGGATGCATGGCGCGAATCCAGTTCGCCCGTAAGCTGCCGGGAATTGCTTGTTCCGGTTTAGCCCCTACTACTACCACTAATTGATCAACTTGCGCTTTTGCCTGACGAATTAAAAAGTCATGTCCCCGGTGGAAGGGATAGAATTTACCCACAGTAACCCCCAGTTTCATGGCTCTAGCTTCTCCTGTTTTTGTTCAGAATAAAGGCGTTTAAAATTTTGCAATCCCCCGATCGCTAAAAGCCAAAATATGGCATAGAGGAAAATGGTCAAGTAAAGTCCCCGAGAGGCATAGAGTGGAACATAAATGGTGTCCACACCAATCCATAAATACCAGCTTTCGACATAGCGCTGCATTAATAATAATTGGGCGATCGCACTGGCAACGGTAGTGAGGGCATCCCAAAATGGGGCGCTCCCATTCATGGCAATTAAGAGCGATCGCAACCCAATCACGCTCACCGTTAATATCCCTACCAGCCAAGGTATCCAACGCGGGGAAATCCGGGCGATCGGTTTTTCGGTATGATTTTCTCCACCCCGCAGCCAACTGTAAATCGCTTGCAAACTGGTGACTAAATAAAAGAGTTGAATCGCCACTTCGCCATAAAGTCGAACCTGATAAAACACCCAGGTATAGGCAAGCACTCCCACTAAACCAATCCACCATCCTAAAGGGTTATTGTTAGAAAGTAGCCAGACACTCCATGCGGAAGTGACAACAGCGATCGCCTCAATCAAGGTAATCTCAAATTGCATCCAATTTTGAACGGGCAACAGTAGCAGTAAAACACTGGCGATAATCCCGATGATAATTTGCCCCTTGATATTTGGGATGCTCATAGTTTTAGCCGTTAAAGAAGATAAAGAAAAGCCCGCATGAGCGGGCTTTGTTTCTGGCGCGGGAGAATTCATTCTCCCGGCTGCCTATCTTACTTGGAAAGCTGGATTATTTCATCGTTTCTTCCAACTTGGCGATATCGAGAAGAGTCTTCATCAACGAGTCAGGGTTCAAGCTGATGGAGTCGATACCCAGTTCCACGAGGAAGCGTGCAAATTCAGGATAGTCCGAAGGCGCTTGACCGCAGATCCCAATCTTGCGACCCGTTTTCTTCGCGGTTTTGATGACCATTGTCACCATATCTTTAACCGCTTGGTTGCGTTCGTCAAAGATGTGAGCCACTAAGGAAGAGTCACGGTCCAGACCTAAAGTGAGCTGGGTCAAGTCATTGGAACCGATGGAGAAGCCATCGAAGACTTCGGCGAATTGTTCGGCCAGAATGACGTTACTGGGGATTTCGCACATCACATAGACTTGTAGGCCATTTTCACCGCGTTTGAGACCGTATTTTTCCATCGTCTCTAACACTTTGCGACCTTCGTCTGGGGTGCGGCAGAAGGGAATCATCGGAATGACGTTGGTCAGTCCCATGTCGTCCCGAACCCGTTTGAGGGCGACGCACTCTAAACCGTAAGCTTCGGTATAGTTGGGGTCATAGTAGCGAGAAGCACCCCGCCAGCCGATCATTGGGTTTTCTTCTTTGGGTTCAAATTGCTTACCACCCAGGAGGTTCGCATATTCGTTGCTCTTAAAGTCAGACATCCGGACAACGACTGGGTTGGGATAGAAGGCAGCGGCGATCGTACCAATCCCATGAGCCAGTTTGTCTACGAAGAAATCGGGTTTGTGCGAATACAGTTTCGTGAGTTCGGCAATCTCTTTCTTGACGGCTTGATCTTCAAGTTTGTCGAAGTGAATCAAGGCCAAGGGGTGAGCTTTGATGTGGTTGGCGATGATGAACTCAAACCGGGCTAAACCAACGCCATCGCAGGGGATAGAGGATAAACCGAAGGCTTCTTCTGGGTTGCCGACGTTCATCAAGATTTTGGTCTTGGTACGTGGCAGGTTGTCGATCGCCGTTTCGAGAATCTCGAAGGGGACTAGACCCTCGTAAACTTTGCCTTCTTCCCCTTCAGAACAGGATACGGTGACCTCTTGACCACTCTTGATATCCTGGGTAGCGGTTCCGCAACCGACGATGGCGGGAATCCCCATTTCCCGGGCGATAATTGCAGCATGGCAAGTCCGTCCCCCTTGGTTGGTGACGATCGCACTCGCTTTCTTCATGATCGGTTCCCAATCCGGGTCCGTCTTGTTGGTGACTAAGACTTCACCTTGTTGGAACAGGTCAAGATTGTGGACATCTAAGATGACGCGCGCTTTACCTTGGCCGATCATTTCACCGACGGCACGACCCCGAACCACTACGTCACTGGTGCCATTGAGTTTAAAGTTACGGATGACGTTTCCAGCTTTTTGAGATTGGACGGTTTCGGGACGGGCTTGCACAATGAAGAGTTCGCCGGTAATCCCGTCTTTGGCCCACTCAATGTCCATCGGGGTATATTTGCCCCGGGATTCGCTGTAGTGGTCTTCGATGATGCAAGCCCATTTAGCTAAAGTGAGAATCTCATCATCGGTGATACAGTATTGATCACGTTCGGGAGCGGAAACTGGTACGTTCTTGGTCAGTTTCGACCCGCCTACGTCATACACCATTTTAATTTCTTTGCTGCCCAAGCGTTTTTCGAGAATTGGGCGTTTGCCTTCTTTCAGGGTCGGTTTGAAGACAAAGTATTCGTCGGGGTTAACCGCACCTTGGACGACGTTTTCCCCTAAACCATAAGCGGCGGTGACTAAAGCAGCATTCTTGAAGCCGGTTTCCGTGTCAATGGAGAACATGACGCCAGAACTGGCTAAGTCAGAACGGACCATTTTTTGGACGCCCACAGAAAGCGCGACGCTGAATTCGTCAAAGTCGGGACGCTTGGAGGCATATTGATGGCGATAGGAGATGGCGCGATCGGTAAATAAGGACGCAAAGCACTTATGACACGATTCAAGCACACCTTTGACGCCGTGGACGTTCAGGTAAGTTTCCTGTTGTCCAGCAAAACTCGCATCAGGTAAGTCTTCGGCAGTAGCGCTAGAACGAACGGCGACGTCAAGATCGCTGCTGAATTTTTCGCAGATTTCTTGATACTCGGGGCCAAAGCGTTTGCAGAATTCAGCATTGGCGCCATAGGTTTCGCACAATTTCAGGTAGGCATTAGCGATCGCATCGTCTAATTCTTTCGGAAATGGCGTATTCATCACCATTGCCCGTGCTTGCTTACCGCGCTCCCGCAAATTGTTAACATCATTGAGGTCCAGATCCGCAAACAAGGCCCGTAGTTTTTCCTCTAACCCTGCTTTCTCGATAAAATACCGATAGGCATAAGCAGTGGTTGCGAAGCCAGTGGGGACGTTGACTCCCTTTGATTTAAGCTCTTGGATCATTTCCCCTAACGAGGAGTTTTTTCCCCCTACTAAGCCTAAATCTGCTAAACCGACTTCTTCAAAAAACAATACAAACTGTGTTTCTTTGGAACCTTTGGCTGATTGTTGTTCTGGAGCTGTAGAAACCATATATCCTACTCCTGATTACCTGATGCTCGTCTTTAAGCGTGTTAGAAAGTTAAACTTCTTTGTTTTTTTTCTTTCCATGTAAATCATAACTCATTTTTTCAAAATTCGACCAATGTTTAAAAATTTTTTTAAACTTTTTATGACAATTGGATTTTGCTGTGGATTAATTAGCTTTTTAGCTAATTTAATATATTCTACCTTATTTTCTCCGGGCCATCTCAGTAACTTTGTTAAAAGAATATTTAGATTCTTTTAACATCTTAGAGGTTGTTTATTTCTTAATGTTAAGCAGCCCGGTTCCTTTTCTTGGGGTCAAATTGATCCGACAGTAAAATGCGGATGCTGTCAACCCCCAAGGGAATTTCCCGCTTGTGAGAACCTCAGAATTGCGGGAAACTTCGCTGAATTTTTCAGCACGGAACAGACTTAATGTTATTTGGAACACTTGACTTCTGTTCCCTCTTTCCTTCTAAATCAGATTTTTGCGGATTTTTGGAGATTGGGGCAGGTTACCCCCTGTCCTGTCCGAACCAGCGATCGCCCTTGATTCTCCACAATCTTGCCTCGAAAACCCCCGGTTCTTTACTCAGAAATGACTCATCCGCCCAGGCGATCGCCAGAACTGCCATAATTGCGCTAATTGCCCTCATTTACGGGGTTGTCCTGGGATTTTCCCACAAAAGGCGAACTCGTCCCCCTACAGCAGTCATCCAGCACCCGTGAAAATCGCTTGGGACGGTCCTCAACCTAAAACCCTTTCCATCAAGAATCAAGACTTGCTACCCTAGAGAAGGGAACAATCAAGTTAATCCAGATTGGATTGTGACGCTATGCCAGAAACAGGGGCGGTATTACAAGAACGGTATCAACTGCAAGCGCAGTTAAATGATAACCCCAACCGGGAAACCTGGTTAGCGGTAGATTTGACCACCGAGGAACTCGTGGTGGTGAAGTTGCTCCTCTGGGGAGGTGCGAAAGCTTGGGAAAGTCTCAAGCTTTTCGAACGAGAAGCGAAGGTCCTCCAAAATTTAGCCCACCCGCGCATTCCTCGGTATCGGGATTATTTCGCGATCGATGATGGAACTTTGTGGTCCGGGTTAGTTCAAGAGTATATTCCCGGTGCATCCCTTCAAGATTGGCTCGATCGCGGCAGGCAGTTTACCGAGGAGGAAGTCGAAAGAATCGCCACTGCTCTGTTGAATATCTTATGTTACCTCCATGAATTGAATCCTCCCGTACTCCATCGAGATATTAAACCTAGTAATATTATCTTAGGAGAAGACAACGACATTTATTTAGTCGATTTCGGGGCCGTCCAGGACCGGAACCTCCTCACTCCCGGACGCAGCTTTACCGTAGTTGGTACTTATGGCTATACTCCGTTAGAACAATTTGGGGGACAAGCGGTTCCGGCGTCAGATTTATACGCCGTCGGTGCCACCTTGGTTCACTTACTCACCGGCGTACCCCCTGCCGACTTACTCCAAAAGAACTTGCAACTAGAATTTGGCGATCGCCTCCGTCCCAAATTCAGCCCCTATTTTGTCAGTTGGTTGCAAACCCTGACTGAACCCCAGGTGGATAATCGCTATCCCACCGCAACCGAGGCGATCGCCGCTTTAGAAGGAGTCACCACCCTCTCCCCAGACAACGCCCCCTTGTATCAACCGGATATCACCCCGATTCAACTGCGTAAAACCCCACAAAAATTAGAAATTATTTTACCCGAACCGGGCTTAAAAGTCCTAACTTGGGTGTTAAATTTGTGGCAACGGGGGCTAAATCTGATTGAGCGCACCGTCACTTCCTTACGAAATAATCTCAGCACCTCGGATATCATTGCCCAAGTGTTAGTCTATCTCTTAATCGGCATTGGTTCCTTGTCCATGTTGTCCTTAGTCCTCCAAGTAGCAACTGTCATCCTACCGATCTTAATTCCCTTGGGGATGGTTGCTTGTTTAAGTGAGTATTTTGAACGAACCATCGTCTGTTTAGAACGCGATCGCAACACCTTTGAGATTCAGCAAAAGCGCTTAGGATTCACCTATCGCCGACAACTCGGCGTCACCGCCCAGATTCAAACCGTCTCTATCTTCTATGACAATAAAAAATTTGTCATGGGAGTCGCCCTTACCGCCGGACCGAGACCGGGCTATTATCAACAATATGCCTTTGGAAATACCGGACGAAAACTCACTGAGGAAGAGTGTGCCTGGTTAGCTCAAGAAATTGAGGAATGGCTAGAATTTCTCGAATAAACAAATTTAAATCACTGATTTTTAGGAGTAATTTATGAGAACATCATAGATTATTCCTTTCTTGTGAAAAGTCTAAACAGGGTACTTCAATATACCAATCGTAGAGGTCAAACTTAAGGAAATACTCAAATAATTTGGGGAGACAACAGTGGTGCTTTCGGGGTTCAGTTGACGAGTGAATTGATTTAGACGAAGCTGAAGATTTAGAACCCCTGCTGAAAAAATATGCACCCCATTTAGATCAAGGGTCATTCTATGACCTATTCGGATTTTAGGGACCATAGCAGCAGGTTTGTACACCGGAATAGGGGAGAGTGGAGCAGAAATTCCTTTCTCTGTCCAGAGGGCGATCGCCTCTCTGTCTAACTCTATTCCTCCTGATGTATTTCTCCCCGGCTTCACAAGATATTCACAAATCTAAGCTATAATCACATTTTAGAGTTAGCTATTTTGCCTCACTTGCCGTGAGTTTAGGAAGCTGAAGTTAGGGCTTGTGGGGTGATCTAGCTAACTCCCCTCGACCTTAAAATACACCTCTTCTGATTGTTGCGCCATTCTCGTCCATCCCTCAAAGACTGGGCTCTAAAAAATTCGAGGCACATCATCCCTACTCCATAACATCCGGTGGTAACGCGTCGAATTTTCATCCTCCTCAATCAGTTCCAGAGAATCCGCCTGATTCTGGATCAAAGATATAACAGTCTTCCACCCCATAGTGTTCATAAAACTCCTGTTTCTTCGCCATCTCTTTGAGGCGATTCCCAGGAGAGAGAATTTTAAAAACCACTTGGGGAGCAAGGTTCCCTTCTTCCCATTCCTTATAAGAACCTCGATTCTCCTGCGCAGACGGTTCGCGATCGCCTTTAGGTCGCCATCTAAAGCGACTTGTGATAAAGAAAACAACCAAGATATCAGTATATCCCTCACAAATTTATGTGCTATCGCAAACATCCTCCAACGTTCTGTAGTAGTGAAGAATCAAACCCAAATTAAATCAGAAAAAGTAGTTTCCCCGGGCAAGCTGAACATTGAATGTGAAGCGCTACAAGAATTTTCAATGCGCTTAGGATCAGCGCTTCTGTCTGAGCAGTGACTTTCCACTCTACACAACGAGACTCCTTATAAAAAGTCCAATTTCAAAAAGCGCTTCTCTACTTCTGTGGATGATTCAAAGAATTCCTGTCAAACCCTTGATTTAAAACCAATACAACGCCTCAACAGGGTTAAAATCTTATCAAAAATCTGCGGGGTTTGAGTGGCCCCTAAGTATCAGATCTCTGAAATTTTCATAAAAAAGCAAAAAAACGCATAAAAACCCGAATCTACTCCTAGAGATAGATATAGAATCCTAAAAGATATTCTGCTCATGTACTTACAACTCCCAGGAGAATTTATCCCAATCCAGTTTCTGGAAGCGTTTTTTCATCGAGTCCGCCCTGCTTTCAACCCTGACCCGGTGTACCCAGACCGCTCGCGCCACGGCGATCGCGTTCTTTAAATCGCTTCCCATTCAACTCTTAAAAAGCAGATGGACAACCACAATACTCAAGATCTTATCCCCACCTTCGTCGCCTCCAAGACCCTGCGACTTGATGAAATTTGCCAGTCCAAATTTCAACCTCGAAACTATTTTAACGAAGTGGCAATGGAGGAACTCGCCGCTAGTATCAAAGAACATGGTATCCTTCAGCCCCTACTCGTGCGCCCGATCACCGGGAATCAGTATGAGTTAGTCGCTGGAGAACGTCGGTATAAAGCTGCTCAAGCCCTGGGATTAACCATAGTGCCGGTGACAGTCAGGGAAATGACTGATACCGAAGTGCTACAGTACGCCTTGGTTGAAAACTTACAACGGGAAGATTTGAATCCTGTGGAAGAAACCGAGGGAATCTTACAACTGTTGGAGATGCGCCTACAAAAAGACCGGGACTCGATTATCTCCCTGCTCAACTACATGGCGAATAGCAAACGAGGACGTACGTACATCGCTGTCCGTAATGGAGAACAACAGTTGATTCAAGAGGTGTTTGCCACCATCGGCAGGAAAATCACTGCCGAATCGTTCCGAGTTCATCGCCTGCCGTTGCTAAAACTGCCTCCAGAACTGTTTGAAGCGCTTCGCTATGGACGGATTAAGTGGACCAAAGCGAAGGAAATTGCCAAGTTAGAGTCCGAGTCTGAGCGTTTGGTGCTCCTAGACCGGGCGATCGCTCAGTCTCTGAGTTTGCGACAAATTCAACAAATTGTCCGGGAGAAAAAAACACCCAGAGACTCAGCACAACAACAACGTGAGGTGGAAAGACTTCTGCAACAATTTACCCACTTTAAGGCATGGGAGAACCCAGATAAGCGCTATAAAATTGAGTCTTTGCTCACCGAGCTAAAAGAGCTTATCACAGAACCCGATTGAAAAAATCAGGGTTTAAAGTAATAAAATTATAGACTGCATTTATTCAAGTCTGCAAAAATGATTTGCTGTAAACATCAATCAGCAAATCATTTTTTGATTTATATCAGGGTTACTTAATAAACAAATTGAGTCATTAAACAATTTGTTTTCATGATTAACTTAGCTTCAATAAATCGGACCTGTAACTGCCCACACCCCCTCTATCCGCCAAGGGGTTACCATTTTGTTAAAGCGAATATTAATTTTATCCCTATAGGGGTTCCTGGATTCATCAGGTACAAATCTTGACCTAAGAACTACCTTTGTGTTTGCCACAGCTTTTGCGTCAGCACATAAGCACGCCTTCCGGTTTCATCACGTTTAAATAAATTGGCTTATTCCACTTGATTTTAAATTGAGCTTTCAAAATAAATTAGAAACAAATGCAGAAGTCGAGAACAAGCGTGAACAAAACAAATTTCGTTAACCGATAAGAAGCTCAATAGTCCACGAAATTAATTAATATAAAGCGCTACAAGTTAAGTCAATTAATATTTATTAAGTTTTGTTAAGAAAGAAAATATCCTGGCTTTTTCTGTTAGTATAAAAAAGCCAGGATATTCCTGAGCGTGAAATAAGAGATGCAAGCTCTTGATTCCACTGATCCGTATCTCATCATACACTATGAAAGCAAAATTCGCCATTACGTCAATGTTGACGGCTGGAGCAGTTGCGATCGCGGCAACCGTCACTCTCCAGCAGCCTGCTCAAGCCAGCACAAGGTTTGTTTGTGCGCGGTACATTAATGGTCCCCTGACGGGCAAGCCAGTTACCGCAGCGGTCAATGATCAAACGGGGCGAGCCATTCCGGTGATTAACTGGGTTTCTGATTATTTCGATGTTTCCGGCTATACTCCGGAACGGCGGTGTCAAGAAGTCTCGTCGCGGTTCCAATCCGCTTATGTGAGTGGACAGCTCAATTTTGTTACGACCGGCATGAGGAATGGTCAACCCGTCATTTGTACTTCAAGTGCATCGGGGGGACCTTGTAGCGATATTCTCTACACCCTTAAACCGGGTTCTAATGCCAGTCAAACGCTACAACAATTGTTTGATATCCAAATGGGTCGTGCCGGGGCCGGACCGCTCTCTGAATCGGAGTCTCGTCCCTACCTGGATATGAACCGCTTCCTGAGTGAAGCCCCCTCAGTTGCCCCGAGTGATTTAGATCTCGGAACGGCAAATAGTGGCCCGACTAGCTCGCCCGCAGCCACTCCACCGGCAACAACCCAACCTAGTGGCGGGATGGCTTGGTAAATCTGATGAATGATTGGCGTTTAGTGACGCTGAGTGCTTGTATTGGCAGTTTGTTTACCTTACTGCCAGTACCGGCATTTTCTGAGGGAACAGTGAGATTAGATCTCACCCCCAGCGTCTTACCGGAATCTGTTTCTCAGAGACTCTCAACGGAACAACTACAACAGTTGGCCCAATCGATTACGGTCAAAATCTTCTCGGGCGATCGCAATAATGGTTCGGGGATAGTCATTCAACGGCAAGGACAACAGTATAGCGTGGTCACCAATGAACACGTTTTAACCCTGGGAATCCCCTACCGAATCCAAACCCCAGATGGTCGCTTTCATGAGGGGACCGTTGCCCGAGAATTTAATTTCAATGGTCAAGATTTGGCGGTGTTGCAATTTAGTGCGAATGCGGATTATGTCGTAGCATCCCTTGCCAAGGCTTCCAGTTTAAATGTGGGCGATGATGTGTTTGCGGCGGGATTTCCCTTTGGTGCAAATCCCGATCGCCATCTAGGTTTTGTCTTCACCCAGGGCAAAATCACCCTTTTAAGCGATCGCGCCGTCAATGGTGGGTATCAAATTGGATATACCAATGACGTGCAAAAAGGGATGAGTGGAGGTCCGGTTTTAAATCAGCAAGGACAGGTGGTGGCGATTAATGGAATGCACGCCTATCCGATCTGGGGCGATCCCTATATCTTTCTGGATGGGACAAGACCCGATGCAGCAATCCGCGAAATCATGACGCGATCGAGCTTGGCGATTCCGATTGAAACTTTTACACAAGGGGCGATGGGATTGTCATTTCCCTTAGAAACCCAAACCGCGAAACTCCACCCATTTTTCCCTCCTTTGGGGTTAGATTCTTCCTCGGACAGCTTGGATTCAGAAGATTTGGTCCCCTTAGATAATTTCTATGAGGAAAATCTGCCTGTAGCTCCTGTAGCCCCAGCTTCTCGGTGGTCTAGTCAGTTTGGAGAATTGGTACCTTTGGACAATTGGGAAAGGAGAAATCCAGCGCGATCGCAGACACCTTTCCACGAGGCTGAGTCATTCCCGTCTCATTCAATTTCCCCGACGTTGGAACCATCTGATCTAGCACCAATTGAGGTAAATTCCCCGCCCGGAAGACTCTGGTAAAACCTCTGTAGGAGGATTGATCTCAGGGTTTGCAGTCATTTGGATAACAGACTTTACGCAGAAACCTAACCCTAACCTGTGAGAAATGCAGAATTCAAGGGTCCGTAAGTATGAAACGGTGACTGCATACCTCCTACAGAAAAGAACAGTTGATACAGTTGATATAGTGTATGGAGTAAGTGTAACTATGAGATTTGAATATGCACTTCAGGCCGCCTTATTCGGGACTACTGCTGCACTGGTGATCATGCAGCCGCCTACGGCTAATGCTTTAACCCGAGAAGACGTCCAGACTATTGCTCAACAGATTACAGTTAGAATTGAGTCCGGGGCACCTCCCGGTTCAGGATTTATTATTGCTCGGGAAGGGAATACTTACTATGTGCTAACAGCATGGCACGTGGTCCAACAAAATGATGAATATCAAATTATGACCGCTGATGGAGAGAGACATACTTTAGCTGTGGAGGACTATACGACAAAGGTACGGAAAATTTATGAGAAAGATTTAGCCGTATTACAGTTTACGAGCGATCGCGATTATCAAACTGCCCGATTAGGGAATTATGATTTGCAAAGACGAGAAAATGTCCTGGCGGGTAGAACTGATTTGGTGTTTGTTTCGGGTACTCCCTTTGAGGGACAAGAAGTAGAACAAGCACCTGTAGAAGGCGATCGCTTGTTAAGTCCGGGGCTGAGAATGCCATTAGACATGGCTTCGGGATTAGCTAAACAATCTATTGAAGAAGGGTATCAATTATTTTATACGAGTGATACTTATCCCGGGATGAGCGGTGGGCCAGTTTTAGATTCCAATGGCCGAGTGATTGGAGTTCATGGGCGATCGGAAGGAGAAAGACTGGCGGAAGAAGAATCGGGAAACAATGAATTTCGGCTAAAAGCGGGGTTTAGCCAAGGTATTCCGATTTCTATATTTCTGGATTTTGCAGAGGAAGTCGGCATCCAGCGATCGCAATTGACCCTAGAATCCTCGGCCCCAATTCCCCTCGAACAACAAGATGTAAGCTCCTTAGAATCCTTATTTATGCCCAAGGGGGGACCCTCAGATTCTGGAGAATGGGTCAATCATGGTAATAAACTCTGGCGATTAGCTAATCTATATCAATATTACGAAGATGCTCAAGCCCAGCAACTGAAACAGCGCGCATTTCAGGCTTATAATAAAGCCGTTGAACTTAGCCCTGATTTTTATCAAGCCTGGTATGGTCGGGGTAATCTTTTGTTTGAATTGGGAGAGTTGAATGAGGCACTCCATTCTTACGATCGCGCCATTGAAATTTTTCCTTATGAAGAAAAGCAGCAAGCGATTCAAAGCTTGAATAACCCGAAAAACGAAGAACAACAAAAAACCTTAAATTCCCTAACT
This sequence comes from uncultured Oscillatoriaceae bacterium, assembly GCA_965650385.1. GTDB lineage: Bacteria > Cyanobacteriota > Cyanobacteriia > Cyanobacteriales > Laspinemataceae > Laspinema. The sequence continues at coordinate 12,786 of CBFGOM010000013.1, read as the reverse complement.
GCTGAGGTGGGATTTTATGCCACCCTATGGCGGTATAAAGGAATAGTTCTTTCCCAGCTAAAACGCCACGAAGAAGCCATCCAAGCCTTTGATAAAGTCAATGAAATCCAAGAAAATTTTGATTACATTGCCTGGGATTTGCGTGGTATGTCTTTATTAGCCTTGGGTGACAATGAGGCTGCCTTGGAATCTTTCGACCGCGCCCTGCTGATTAATCCTGATGAATATTCTCATGCTTGGATTCATCGAGGTCTTGCGTTAGGGGGGATGAATAATCTAGTAGACGCAATTCAAGCTTATAATCGGGGGATTCAAATTCAACCGAATACCTATCAAGCTTGGATGAGTCGGGCCAGTCTAATTACTGAATTTTTGCAGCAAAATCAAGACGACCCTTCGGCTTTAGATCGAGCGTTGGCAATTCAGCCCGATGAACCCTATGCATGGCAGCGGCGAGGTTGGGGACAACTCAGTTTGCAAAATCATCAGGATGCGATCGCCGCTTTTGATCAGGCGATCGTCAGTAATCCCGAAGATGCTGCCGCTTGGACTGCTAAAGGGATGACGTTATTGATGGAAAACCGCTATGACGAAGCAGCAGATGCTTTTGCAAAAGCCCATCAACTTGACCCCAATAACACTTACCTTCAGCAAGTTCGTGATACCCTATCTGACTTAGAAAATAATCCCTAAACCACTTCTCTAACATGAGTTTATGTGGAAATAACAAGTACCTGAAACAGGGTTTCTCACTCAAAATTGTTCTTTGTGAATAAAGACCTTGTGAAGAAATCCTATTTCTTACTTCTATGCTTTAGTCGGATTAGACTAAATTTTCTCCTGTTTTGACGACTCTAATCCCTGCATTTTAGCTAATTTCAAGGAAAATTTCCTCAAAAAATTTGAAGACACAAACATCGCTCTAAAGCGAAAAGCTATTTCTATTATTCTTGATTAATCATTGAGGAGTGAACCTTTGAACGAGATAACAAACCCCGGGCATCTAATTCCCCATCAACGCCATTCCCAAAAATGGTGCATGGCGATCGCCCTTCTTCTATTCAGTAGTACCTTATTCCATACTACCTCGACACTTGCCAATCCCCGAGAGGATAATTCTGCTTTATCAGCACTTTTGGAGAGGGATTCAGATTTCAACTCCAGGGAACTTGACACCAAAATAATCATAACTCGCCCTGATCTACCAATGATTCCTCTCGGCGATAATTCTGTCAGCGAAACCCCACAAATTGATAATTCATTTAACCCTGCTTTATTCACTGAAACTCAACAATTTATCGCACAAGACCCTCCCCTAAATGAACCCACCTCACCGCGAACCACTGGAAATCCCGAAGAAATAGAAGAGTTGCGGCAACAGTGGCGATTGCCTTTACCTCCGACAACTTTTGTTCCTATCGAACCCCCAGAAGCCACAATCAGGCGGGGAGGTACAACTCGGGTTGCACCGGGTTCAAGTTCCATTTCCCCCACTGCCTTTGGTCCGGGATTTGGACAATTTTTCTGGGGGGCTGGATTTCAACATAGAACCCGATTTACTGATTCTGCTGATGGCACAATTTCTACAGGATTTGGACTAGGAAATCCCCGCCGAACCGTGGGACTGCAAACCACCGTTACGGTTTTAGATTTAATGTCCAATAGAAGCTACGATGATGGGTTTATGAAACGAGGCAGCATCAGTTTCAAACTCCATCGCTTACTTCCCAATAACTTTGCAGTTGCAGTGGGAGTTGAAAATGCGATTGTGTGGGGATTTACTGATGCGGGAACTAGCACTTATGGGGTAGTAAGTAAAGTCTTTCGCCTGCGGGAAAGTACAGAAGAACCGTTTAGCCGAGTAACGGTTTCTCTCGGTGTGGGGAATGGTCGGTTTCGCTTTGAAGATGACTTCAATAACGATGTCAATACCGTCAATGTCTTTGGCAGCGTGGGGGTTCGAGTTCACCAACAAGTCTCCGCGATCGCCGACTGGAGTGGTCAAGATTTAACCCTAGCCGCTTCGATTGTTCCCTTCAGAAACATTCCCCTCGTCTTAACTCCCGCCATTGCCGATATTACCGGAAGTGCAGGAGATGGTGCTCGATTCCGATTGGGCGTTGGTTATAGTCACTTTTTTAATTTTTAAGTAGGAGCAATTCCATAAATTCATGGCTATTAAATTCTTCTCATGGCGTTACACTCTTCGCTTATTCATTGGGGCTGTTTTAATGTTAGGTTTCATCCCTGCTTCCGTTTATGCCATTAGCGATGAAAACCCACCCGACCATATAAGCGATGTAATTACACCCGAAAACGAAACTGAAACGAATGACCCAGAGGAGGACATTAAAATACCTACTACACCTCCCATAAAGCCACCAGAAAACAACCCACCGAATAATAACCTCCCCGAGGACCCGAGGGGAGAATTGCCAGGAGAACCGGAAACCACTGACCTGGTAACACCTACCCCAACGATCGAAGCCGGTCCCAATATTACTCCACCGAACTTCCAGGAAACCACGGCAGAAATTGAAGGGGAAACACCCGTAGAAATCCCAGGAGAAACCGGCCAGGAATCTACACCCACAACAACGGAGGAAACTCCTGGAGATGGGGGACAAAGTATTTCGGAACCTTCCATAAATCCCCCAACAGACTCCCCAACTGTTGAATTTGTCTCTCCGGAAGTGACCGATGCAGGCAATGACATAGGAGATATTATTGATCAATTCTCCTCACCCCCTGGAGAAATCGGTATCAGTGGAGGAGAACCCGGTGCGCCAGGAGGAGCGGGTGAATCGGCCACAGAAAATATACAAAGCATAGTAACTGGAGCTTCAATTGATAGTGCCAACTTGAACGCCTTGGTTCAAGGGTTGCTCCAAATACTAGGTGCACCATCCCGGGAGGTGGCTGAAGAATTAGTGAGAAGCTTGCTCGGACTGCTCAAAGATGGAAAGGTTGATCCCAGACGGTTATGGGCGGCGATTAATGCCTATAATGCATTTATTGAGGCGAGTAGTCCAGAATTTTTGGAAAATCCGCCCATTGAGTTAGTGATGATTCGAGCTATTTTGTCGGATTTAGTGGAGGCGGCGATCGCTGCTGATATTCGATCGCGCAATTAAACCGCGATAGACAGGGGAATTCATTCATTTCCCCTCTTTTTTATTCCTCTTTTTTACTCACATAGTCTTTACAGTTGATTGCCGATCGCCCAAGGCATCCCAAAAAAAATAGCCCGCCTAAACGGGCTTTCAGGAAGAGGCAGGCTTAACCCTACCTCTCTTCCTATACATGATGATGCTAACCTACTTCGTTTCAGAGAACTCAGCGTCGATGACATCTTCATCAGAACCGCCAGAGGGAGGAGTGCCAGCACTGCCGCCGCCATTATCATCGGAGGGGCCACCAGCAGCACCACCGGATTGCTCGTAGATCTTGCTACCGATCGCATACAGTGCTTGTTGCAACTCAGTCATTTGAGACTTGATCTGCTCAAAGTCATCCTTGGCGATCGCATCCTTAAGCGCTTGAATCAAATCAGTCACCTTCGTTTTCTCATCTGCTGGGACCTTATCGCCCAACTCACCCATCTGCTTCTCAGCTTGATAAGTCAAGGAATCCGCTTGGTTCTTCAGGTCAATCTTCTCGCGACGTTCCTTATCCGCCGAGGCATTCGATTCAGCTTCCCGAACCATCCGTTCTACTTCATCGTTGGGCAGGGTACTGGCACCCGTGATGCTGATCGACTGTTCTTTTCCAGTTCCCTTATCCTTCGCATGGACATTCAGGATCCCGTTCGCATCAATATCAAACGTCACTTCAATTTGAGGAATCCCACGTTGTGCCGGGGGAATACCATCTAGGCGGAATGTTCCCAAACTCTTGTTGTCGTTTGCCATCTCCCGTTCCCCTTGCAGAATGTGGATTTCTACATTCGTTTGACCATCCACTGCCGTGGAGAACACTTCCGATTTCTTCGTCGGAATCGTGGTGTTGCGAGGAATAATCTTGGTCATCACGCCACCGAGGGTTTCCACACCTAGGGAGAGGGGAGTCACGTCCAGCAGCAGAATATCTTTAACTTCCCCTGCGAGCACACCCGCTTGAATGGCAGCACCCACAGCCACCACTTCATCGGGGTTCACGGTTTGGTTGGGTTCCTTGCCCAGAACCTTTTTCACCAGTTCTTTCACTGCAGGAATCCGAGTAGAACCTCCGACGAGGACCACCTCATCGATCGCACTCTTATCCAATTTCGCATCGCGAACCGCATTTTCTACGGGAATGCCGCAACGATCAATCAAGTCTGCCGTCAGTTCCTCAAACTTCGCCCGAGTTAAGGTGGTATCTAAGTGCTTCGGACCCTCCTGAGTTGCCGTGATAAAGGGCAGGTTAATTTCCGTTTGAGTCACGCTAGAGAGCTCAATTTTGGCCTTTTCCGCCGCCTCGGTCAACCGCTGTAGGGCTTGCTTATCCTTCCGCAGGTCGATTCCTTCGGCTTTGCGGAATTCTTCAGCGAGGAAGTCCACAATTTTTTTATCGAAGTCATCCCCACCCAAATGGGTATCACCGGAGGTGGCGAGCACTTCAAACACACCGTCGCCGACTTCTAAGATGGAAACGTCGAAGGTTCCACCCCCTAAGTCAAACACCAGAATAGTTTCATTGCTCTTCTTGTCTAACCCATAAGCTAGAGAAGCGGCTGTGGGTTCGTTGATGATCCGCAATACTTCAATCCCGGCAATTTTCCCGGCGTCTTTCGTCGCTTGACGCTGAGAGTCGTTGAAATAGGCGGGAACCGTAATTACGGCTTGGGTAACTTTTTCACCGAGGTAGGTGCTGGCATCGTCCACCAGTTTCCGCAGCACTTGGGCGGAAATTTCTTCGGGAGCATATTGCTTGCTTAAGGCAGGGCAATCGAGCTTAACGTTGCCATTGATATTGAGGACTTTGTAGGAAACTTCGGTGGTTTCGTGAGTGACTTCGGTATGTTTGCGTCCGATGAAGCGCTTCACGGAATAGAAGGTGTTTTCCGGGTTCATCACCGCTTGACGCTTGGCGATTTGACCGACGAGGCGATCGCTGTTTTTCGTGTAAGCCACCACCGAAGGCGTGGTGCGGAAGCCTTCTGCGTTAGCAATAACGGTGGGCTTACCCCCTTCCATCACCGCAACACAAGAGTTTGTGGTTCCTAAGTCAATTCCAACTACTTTACCCATAGGGATGTTTTACTCCAATTACTACTAACAAAGGGTTTGGGCTGATGTAGCCCGGTTTATTTGGGCTATCGGACCAACTGCACAAGAGCAGTTTTTCCAGATTGAATATTTTTTAAGCCTACCAATCTATATGGTGTGGGCGTTTGGGCTTCTCTTGAAGGGGAGGTTACCGAACCTCATTAGGGACGGTTTACCCAGAAAGCAAGCTGAGGGGGTGTTTTTAGGGTCCGATCGCCGGTGATTTTGGGGTCTATCCCATCAGGTGGGCGATCGGTGTTTTTTCCTCCCCCTGCGTCTTAATCCATTACAACTCCCCAATGGGGGCGAGTTGATAGTTATGCCGGAGCAGCCCATAAGTCTCTTAACAGTTCACCCTCGCTAGGAGCGATGTTCTCTTCAGTTTTTTGGGCAGTTAGTTCGGGTTTCTGCTCTCCAGGCATCACAGGTTTAACTTCAGATTTGAGTTCCTCCAACCGCACCTTAACTATCTAGGGTTGTTGGGCAGAAAATTTCGGCAAGGTTAAGGTGAGAATGCCATCCTTTAACTGGGCTTCAATACGGTCCGGCACAATCGGTTTCGTCAAAGGGACAACCCGACGCAACTTGCCGTAACGGAGTTCGGAACGCAGGTAACCGCTATTTTCACTCACGGCATTGGGGGGCTGACGGTGGGCGGCGATCGCCACTTGAAAGCGACTCGCTTGCACATCAATCTCGGGTCCAGTTAAACCCGGAACTTCCACCCGCAATACAAAACTCTTCTCAGTTTCTTCCAGTTCGATCGCCGGTTGCCACACTCTACCCATTTCGGGACGTTGGCACGGGGGTTGTTCCTTTAAGAGTTGTTCAAATTGACGTCCCCAGGCATCGACCTCGCGTAACAGGTCCAAATTCATTGATGTTCTCATTACGTTTCCTCTCCAAAATAAGAGTCAATTCTGAAATCGGTAGAGTGGACAAAATCGGGTTTTATTGAACCAGTGGGCGACTAAAACACCGATAAAAATTTATGTAACCTTCGTAAAATAAAGCATTTTGTTCCTTCCTACTTTGGGTGCAATTCTGCTCCAGATTTCGAGGGGGTTACTTCTCTCTAATGTAGGGTAACTAACACTCTATTTACCAGGGGGTAAACCGTAAGAAGACTGTTGTATTTGCCGCCGCTGGGCGAAACGTTTTAAATCTTCATTCCGGTTTGACCCTGACTCTAGGATAGGAAAATCTCGGTTTCTAATCAGGGGGGCAAACCGTAAGAAGACTGTTGTATTTGCCGACAAAATCTGCCCTGAATGTTGATGGAAATACAACAGCCCAAGATAAAACCCCCCGAGTTTAAGAAACTTGGAGGGTTTAATTTAGGGGAAGATGAATTTAACCGCTAACCATGACCCTTGCGGATGGGCGTACCACAAGGATAAGTGGCAACAGGTTCGGGTCTTTCAGAAACGGGGGTAACGGTACGTTCTGATTTTTTCGCTTGCGCCAATTGATAGTCTAATTGCAGTTTGGTCAACATTTCCTGGCGGCGATCGTACAAGCGCTTGAGGGAACGTGCAGGGCACTGATTCATCACATAAGCGGTGAGAATCGGCAGGGCGATCGTGCTGTCGGTGTAGCAAACCACGGTATTGGGCAGTTCATTGGGATCGACTTTGCCCCAGCTTACCGCTTCCGAGGGAGTGGCCCCCGATAAACCCCCGGTATCGGGACGGGCATCGGTAATCTGGATGAAGTAGTCATGTCCCCGTTCTTCCAAACCGAGGACTTCGTGAATTTGGGGTTGGGTTTGCAAGAGGAAGTTTTTCGGAGAACCGCCACCGAGAATAAAGGCAGCACTTTCTCCGGGGAAATCTTGGTTGGGGTCCCGGGCTGCGTATGCGATCGCCGCTGTTTCGTTCACATCGATCGCTGGATCAATAATTAATTCAGACCCTTCTAACGCAAGCGCCGCCACATTCATCCCGATCGAGCTATCTCCCGGCGACGAGGTATAAATCGGAACCCCGCACTCATACGCCGTTGCCAGCAAGCAGGAATGCTCTACCCCACGCTGCTTCTCGATTTCTCGGACATATTTCCCGAGTAGATAGTGAAATTCTGCCGTTCCCATGCGCTTCTGAAAAGGTTCGGCTCGCAAAATCGTCCGAATAAACGCATCAGTTTCGAGCAACACATCGTAGTCAAAAATGATGTCATAGATGCGGATATGACCTTCTTCCCGCAGCTTGATATCATCGACGAACGGATTCCCCGCATAGAGGTTTAATCCCAGTCCGTAATGGATATCATGATACAGATTTGCGCCGGTACTAATGATGTAATCAACAAAGCCATTGCGGATCAGCGGTGCTAAGGCTGACACCCCAAATCCCGCCGGAGTCATGGCCCCAGATAGGCTCAGTCCCACAGTCACCCCCTCGCGCATCACCTTTTTTGTCAGCAGGTGACAGATTTCCCGCAACCGAGCCGAGTTATAAGCGGTGAAGTAACTATCAATTAAGTCCACGACGCTCACGTTCTCGGACATGGGGGCGGGTGCAATTTTGCGATCTATCATTTGAGACATTTTTTCACTCCAAACGGTTGAAATACAGGGCATAGTCGCCTTAGCAGACCAAGCAACTAAGGCGATTGACTATGTTCAATCATGAATATTCAAGTTAATTGACATTGCTGCCGGAGGTAAAAGATTGAGTCAGGTTCCGAGGAACCTACCTCATCCCTAGGCAGTGGCTGGAGATCTCAACACAACGCTTTATCCCGCAAGCATGATGCTTAATGAGTGGATCTGACAGATGTTTCGTTCATCTGATGCGAGTTTCTCTGTCAGGAATCCGCTCCATGTTTGATAGAGCTAGGGTTAGGACCAGTCCAGCTTGTTAACGGAGGCTTATCGGAACTCGCCTCCTTGTCAAAATTTTGTGGGTTTATAAACCCCGATCGACCTAGTTTGCGGACCCGTCAAGACATAGGGTCTTAACAGCAGCTTATCAAGAAGCTTGAGAGGTACCGAGCGCAAACCTTATCTAACAGGCCGATCGGACCATACTAGGCGCTTCACATCGATCAGTCCAAGACAGCGCCGGGTCGCAATGCCGTTTACGCTTCAACTGCATATCCAGATACCAGAGGCCACGCCAAGGGTAGCCAGTTAGAGCAAAGAGTTTCAACGTTGTTATGCAACCTCTCTTGAGAAGACAACTGTTTGAATCTACTCTAGCACTAAAATTCCAGGGCTGAAATCTGGAAATTGACTTTTTTTAGCAAATTTCTGTCTTTAGGCTTAGATAACAGAGGGTTATATACTTTTTTCGCATTTTTTCACGTATATAGAGGCTTAAATCTCTGTAGGTCAGACTTAAGACTGAGGGAAGCGCCAAGGGGCAAGGCCGAAATGGAGAGTAGATAAGGACTAGGGTCGTGGGACTCTGGGTTTTGCTGAAAATTCCCCAGGGCTTAGGGGTATTGGGGTTCTGTTCCCTGGGGTTAAAATGAGGACCTTTGATTGGAGATGCCCTTGGGTCGGGGTTTCGGGGCCGAATTCGCAGACAAGACCAAGGCGAGAACTAGGGGAAAAAAAACTCGTAGAAATTGGCTAGACTGAAATGCAAATTAAGCGGTATGATGGGAGATTGTGAGTTAAAAACCATAACTATGAAGGCTGAAGAAATTATCCGTGCCATTGAGGCGGAACAGTTAAAATCCGACCTCCCGCAGATTTACGTGGGTGACAGCGTAAGAGTGGGAGTCAGAATTAAAGAAGCAGGCAAAGAAAGAACCCAGCCCTACGAAGGAGTGGTGATTGCCATGCGCAATGGTGGGATTAATGAAACCATTACTGTGCGTCGTGTTTTCCAGGGAGTCGGAGTGGAGCGAGTCTTTTTACTGCATTCGCCCCGGATTGAGAGCATCACCATATTGCGTCGGGGTAAAGCACGACGGGCGAAGCTGTACTATCTGCGCGATCGCGTGGGTAAAGCCACCCGCATCAAACAACGCTTTGACCGCCCTATCTAACACCGATCCAAAAAAATTGCCCCGGGTGGGTTGACGCGATCGCAAGTTTAGGTATAGGATAGGAAATGGGTGAATCGCTCTAACCAGCAGATTCAACCCGTGCGCTCTTAGTTCAGTTGGTAGAACGCAGGTCTCCAAAACCTGATGTCGGGGGTTCAAGTCCTCCAGGGCGCGCTGAACCATCTTCCGAAAGATATCTGCCCGAAAGTAGGTCTGCTGCAAAAACAGCAACCCAGCTCAAAACTTTCGGGTAGAATTATTATCTGGGTGGTTCGTACCAAGTATTGGAAGAACAAGAGAAAGTTTAAGCCAGAACGGCGACTTGTGCGGTCACCCCATCCAAAGTGGCGGGATTCACTGGCTTGAAGCATAAAAGCTGTTGCCAAGAAAGAACTACCTGTTGTTGCGTTCAGTGGGAGAGGAAAAGCAATTGTGGCAAAGAATAACGAAGCAGACCAAGAAACAGCAAGCGGTTTCAATCCCGCAGAGTTTTTCCAGGAAACAAAAGAAGAACTGGCTAAGGTAGTTTGGCCCTCTCGGCAGCAGGTCATTAGTGAATCATTGGCCGTCCTCTCGATGGTCGCCTTAATTGCCAGCTTAATCTATTTCATTGATAAATTTTTTGGTTGGGCAGCTACACAGGTGTTCGGATGATGTTTGCATCGGACGACGACTCTCAATATCCAACTCAACCGTCAGAAACCGACGAAACGGAAGAATCCACATCATCAGTGCAAGGGCGCTGGTATGCCGTCCAGGTGGCTTCCGGCTGTGAAAAACGGGTTAAAGCAACCCTAGAACAGCGGATTCAAACCCTGGATATGGGTGAGCGGATTTTTCAAGTCGAGATTCCCCAAGCTGCTGCCTTTAAAATCCGCAAGGATGGAAGCAGACAGCAAACGGATGAAAAAATCTTCCCCGGTTACGTCCTAGTCCAAATGGACATGGATGATGAAAGCTGGCAGGTTGTCAAAAACACCCCCCATGTGATTAACTTTGTGGGGGCAGAACAAAAACGCCGTTACGGACGCGGACGCGGTCACGTCAAACCCATGCCCCTGAGTTATTCGGAAGTTCAACGAATATTCAGGCAACGGGATGAAGCAGAGCCAGTAGTCAAAACTTATTTGACTCCCGGAGAAAAAATTGAAGTGGTCTCTGGACCCTTTAAAGATTTTGATGGGGAAGTCATAGAAGTGAGCCCAGAGCGCAGTAAGCTCAAAGCACTCCTGTCTATCTTCGGACGAGATACGCCCGTCGAACTGGAGTTTAATCAAGTCCGCAAATTGAGTTAAAGCAGCTAACACAGCAAATGGCAAAAAAAGTAGTTGCGGTGATTAAGTTGGCGATTAATGCCGGAAAAGCCAACCCCGCACCCCCGATCGGGCCTGCGCTCGGTCAGCATGGCGTGAACATTATGATGTTCTGTAAAGAATATAACGCCAGAACTGCCGATCAAGCGGGTCTCGTGGTGCCGGTAGAAATCTCCGTCTTTGAAGACCGCAGTTTCACCTTCATTCTGAAAACCCCTCCCGCCTCTGTCTTGATTCGCAAGGCAGCAGGGATTGAAAGAGGTTCAGGGGAACCCAATCGCAAGAAAGTGGCGCAAATCTCCCGGGCTCAACTGCGAGATATTGCCCAAACCAAAATGCCTGACCTCAATGCCAATGACATTGAAGCAGCCATGAAAATTGTTGAAGGGACCGCCCGAAATATGGGTGTGACCGTCGGCGACTAGGAGCCGATTAGAGATTTTAGAGTTTAGATTTTTAGAATTCTTTTAAGATTCTAGGAACTGGGGTTTGAAATCTCTGGATTGATCTAAATGAGACTTTCAAGAGTGAGCGATCGCATCATTAGTGATGCCGCAATCTCCCTAAAATCTCAAGACAATGACCCATATCAAGGGGCAGAGGCATCGCCTCGCTATGACCCCAGGAGAAAAAAATGCCCAAAAAAATCTCGCGTAGATTACAAGAACTCACCAAAAAGGTTGAAGAGCGGCCTTATCAACCCTTAGAGGCCATCAACCTTTTAAAAGAGACCGCTACAGCCAAATTTCCTGAATCCGCCGAAGCTCATATTCGCTTAGGTATCGATCCCAAGTACACCGACCAACAGCTACGGACCACCGTAGCCCTCCCCAAAGGAACGGGTCAAACCGTCCGCGTGGCGGTCATTGCTCGGGGGGAAAAAGTGACCGAAGCTACCAATGCCGGTGCAGATTTAGCAGGATCTGAAGATCTGATTGCGGAAATCCAACAAGGCCGGATGGACTTCGATAAACTGATTGCCACCCCGGATATGATGCCCCAAGTTGCCAAATTAGGTAAACTTCTGGGTCCCCGGGGGTTGATGCCTTCGCCAAAAGGTGGTACGGTAACCTTTGACCTCGGTCAAGCGATTAACGAGTTCAAAGCCGGTAAACTAGAATTTCGGGCCGATCGCACAGGCATTGTCCATGTCATGTTTGGCAAAGCTGCTTTCCCGGCGGAAGATCTCCTAGTTAACCTGAAGGCGTTGCAAGAAAGCATTGACCGCAACCGTCCTTCTGGTGCTAAAGGCCGCTACTGGCGCAGTGTGTATGTCACTTCTACGATGGGACCCTCCATTGAAGTGGATATCAGTGCCTTGCGAGATCTGAAGCTGACGGAAATCGCCTAAGCGCGACTTCAAATGTTTGAGGAAACTCAAAATTCATCCCTTCAAACCCCAAAATTAAATAGCACAGTAGCCGGAGACAGTAGGTGTCCAACAGGGCTTAATTTCCTACCTAGGTTTGCGTTATCGTTCCCCTTGTGCTGATCGGGTCATGAGTTGACCAGGTTGCCATCGGAAACGGACAAAACCCCGGCTACCCTGCTGGGGTTTTTGATTGGGTCGGGGATATCGGGAGCAGTGGGTATCATCCATTCCACTCCTATTCCCAGGGGATGACGAATCCGGCTCCCAAATGTCTCTAATTTCTTAATCTTCATCCCAATCAGGAGGTGAAAACGAGTGGGTAAAACGCTAGCAGATAAACAAGCCATGGTGGACGAGCTCAAACAAGAGTTGAGCCAGTCCCAAATGACGCTTGTGATTGATTACAAAGGGTTAACCGTGGCGGAGATTACCGATTTACGTCGGCGTCTACGCGAAAGCGGTGCAACCTGTGCAGTCGCTAAAAACACCTTGATGCGACGGGCGGTTGATGGCGATGAAAACTGGCAATCTTTAGAGAAATTCCTCAAAGATTCCTCTGCCTTTTTGTTCCTGAAAGATGACCTGAATGGTCCGATTAAGGCGTATCAAGACTTCCAAAAAGCGACCAAGAAGAGTGAACTTCGCGGTGGTGTATTAGAAGGAAAAGCGCTGACTTTTGACCAAGTGAAGGCGATCGGAGACTTGCCCTCCAAGGAACAACTCATGGCGCAAATTGCCGGTGCCCTCAATGGTGTCGTCACGAAAATTGCGGTGGGCATCAAAGAAGTTCCTTCGGGTCTGGCTCGGGGGCTCCAAGCCTACGCCGACAAAGACGGCAGCTCCAGCGACGAAG
>CBFGOM010000012.1:0-54811 GCA_965650385.1 uncultured Oscillatoriaceae bacterium | reverse complement strand
GACCCCATCGAAGAGGACGATCGCGAACAAGATAATACGGGGAATTTCGATTATTAAACAACCGGGGACAGCAACGGGCGATCGGGGGCAATTGATGGCGATCGCCCCTTTGTTAATTGCCCCTTTGTTAATTGATTTAATTTGATTCCATCCGTGCCATTCCCCCCCAAATTGTGGCCTCCCTGTCCTCAACTGGGAAAAACCAAGGTGAACAGATTCGCTCCAAAAACCCTCATCCGCCACGGCCTAACCTTAGTTTTTGGGTTAAGTTTTGGCAGCTTTTTAGTCGGATGTAACCCTACCAGTATCCCGATTGGGCCCACTTCTATCAATAGTCGCTATACCGACGAACAGCCGTCCTTGAGTCCTAATGGGCGCTTTTTAGCCTTTGTTTCCAATCGCAATGGCAGCCGAAATATCTTACTGTATGACTTGCAAAATCGACAGTTCGCTGATTTACCGGGGTTGAACCGGCAAAATGCGATCGCCGAAAGTCCCAGCATCAGCAACACCGCCCGTTATATCGTCTACCTCACCAGCAACCAAGGCCGGTCCTCGGTAATCTTGTACGATCGCATCACCCGAGGTTCCCAAGTCATTTATCAACCCTATCAAGGGTGGATTCGCAATCCCAAAATTAGCCCGGATGGTCGTTATATTGTCTTTGAAAGTGGTGGCCGTGGTCAATGGGATATCGAAGTTCTCGATCGCGGACCCAGTATTGAATTAGACCTCATTGATGGCGTTCCGTCGGGGTTTTCCCTCACTGGACCGCAGTAATTTTAACTGTTATTTCAGGGTCATTCACCTTAAAAAAACCGTGAAATTGTGAAGCGATTTCTGTTGATTCCAATGGTTTCCCTGGTCAGTCTTTTGAGTAGCTGTACCACCTATCCCCGTCTGCTTAACTTTACCTTCGATCCCGCTGGACGGAGTTTAAATAGTCCCAGTGATGATATCACCCCGCAAATCTCGGGACGTTTTATTACCTTTGTTTCCGATCGCCAGGGACGACAAGATGTCTACCTCTTCGATGGCAACACTCGCCGCCTTGTGGATATTCCTGGATTAAACCAACTCGATATCCTCGCCTCCCACCCCGGCATCTCAGAAGATGGACGTTATATTGTCTTTGCCGGAACCCGTCAGGGACAATCCAATATCTATCTTCACGATCGCGAAACTCGTCAGCTACGCAACCTCACGGAAAATTTGAAAGCAGAAGTTCGCAATCCTGCAATCAGCGCCGATGGGAGTACCATTGCGTTTGAATCCAGCGCCAACGGACAGTGGGATCTGATGATTCTGGATGCGCGATCGGGTCAACCCCTCGACATCCCGATCGCCCCCCGTTAACCCCAATCATTCCCCAAGGTTCAACGTCCTGACTTCAGTCGTTATTCCCCCTGAATGTTCAACGTTCCGACTTCAGTCGTTCTTATCTTCATCTCACTGCATTACAGCCGAATCATTCCGGGTTTTATTGCCATGATTACACCCGTTAAACCAGAGGTGAAACACCCCCAAAGTTAGAAAAAGCAGATAAAGTCAGGGCATAGTCGGTATTTTCATTGGCAGCGAAAACGCGGACATAATAAGTCCCTTCCACTAAATTGCCACTGACCGAAGTGGTGGGTCCTCCAAAATCGCTTGACCCGCTCAATCCATTGGCGCCAGCCATAAAGACTTCATCCGGCTGAAGAGTTCCATCTCGATTAGCATCCCGGTAAACTTCTAAACCCACTTGCGAGCCCGAGATAGACCCGTTGAAACTGCTGTTCTGATTCAAATAGAACCGATAGTAATCATTTAGGTCATCTGAAGCCCCTACCTGGTCATTAAAGGTGATATTAAAATTGTTCGCAACCATTCCCAGATCAGCATTGAGAGCATCTCCGGTTTCAGGAGAGAGGGGTTCAAAGGACACAGGTTCATCCAAGGGGGGAATTTCCGGCAGAGGTCCAGGGGGTTCGGCACTTAGGTCCCCAGGAAAGATTGGGGGGACCGGGACCGAGCTTTGCACCGGAGCAGTGGGATTTGCAAGCACTGGAGAACCTGTTAATGAATCAAGACTAGGAGGCACGGTTAGGATTTCACCCGGTTCCGTCGGCGCAATTCCCAAGCGTCCTTCCTGAAATCCAAAGGTCCCGAAATGTTCAAACAGTTGTTCGTTTGTCTCAATTCCGGCTGTAGTTAAGTCCGGATAAGCATTTCGATAAAAAGCCACATCAAACTGTTCTGAAAACTGCCGTCCCTCGCTTATCCCCACACCCTGCAAATGTTCAAATAATTGCCGGTTCGTGGTTAAACCCGCTGATTCTAAGTCAGGATTGTTGCGACGATAAACATTGAGATCAACCCAGGGAGAAAATGCCCGTTCCTCATCTAGCCCAAAATTTACCCAATGTTCCCTGAGTTGAGTCTCATCTAAATTTTGTAAATCGGAGGAGTTAGCTCTATAAAATTGGGGGTCAAATAGGTTCACAACCATTGCATACCTCTTTATGAATTTATTAAAGCTCTTTTAGGGGAAATCCGTGAGCCGCACTCGTTTAGCTCAATTCCTCGGAAATGCTGGATGTCAGACATCGCAAATCCCGAGTGAATTAACAGGAGGGTTCACAACTAACTACAGGGTAACATAAGAACTGACTGGACCGCCTCAAGGAGCGATCGCCATTGAAAACGTCCCCTGTCACCTATGAAAACTCGTCTCAAAAGCCAACCAAGGATTTTGCCTTAATTCCCTCTGAGTTTAATCTGCGAAGTGTATCGCCTTTAAATGATGACAATACAACTCATCTAAAGAGTGACTGACTTTCAACAAAATCCCGCGCACCAGACGATGCTCATTTTCAACCCACCAGGAAGCGTTATCTACCGCTGCAATCACAGCATCTAAGCGCGATCGCAAGAAGGGTGACCAATCCCTACATAACTCAGAATCCTGAAAATAGGCGATCGCTTGGTCGCGAATTTCTCTCCCTCTTTTAATTTCATCTTTTTTTCCCATCAACTGGGGTAAGGTGCCAGTTTCTTGAATAAGACTATCCGCCACAGCTAACCATTGCCGTTCTTTTGTCAGAATGACCTCTGATAATAAAACAGCGATCGCCTGTTCCATTCCCCGCCAAATCGGTTTTGAATGGTGAATCATGTTCTGAATATCCTTTAATTCCACATAAACTTCTTGAACAAATAAAGTCGCGGATTGATTAAAGGAATGAAACGGGTCAATTTTAAAGGTTTTTGTATGTAACTGATTAAGTTGGCCTTCAAACTCTTCCCAAAACTTTTTGAACAAAACCGTTATTCCTCCGAGGTTTTTATCTAAAATAAAAGCCTTACTCAGCTTCTTCACCTCATCAATATTCACCATATCCACAGACATTTCTAAATAAGACCCGAGGGAATTCGTGGGGTCCCACTTAAATTTTTTAATCGGCAATCGGCTAATTTTTTGGTCTAGCAGTTCTATTCCAGGAAGGACCGGATTAGGATAGGGTAAGTCAGACATGGTAAATGAAGAAGAGCAGATTGAGACGCTGATTAAAATTTTAAGGCAAATTTAAGCCTATAGGGGTTTGCGATCGCAGGAATTCCGAACACTCTCCCTAACTCCCCCTTGTCAAGCAGGGCTATTTGATGCTCAAGGGCAATCGAGAAAAGGCAAGGGGTTTTGTCCGCTATAAAATGGAAGAAACCGCCTTATTTTTTATTTATGTTTATTTTAATCGATTGACTCAAGTAAGTCAAGAACGTATCAAGATTAAAAGGGACAAAGCATCCATTTTTGACATTTGAATTGGATATAAAACATAGAACAGTTTATTACAAGTTTATTTTGTTTTATAGCTTGTTCAAGCGGAATTTTTTCCTATGATTTTACCCTTTATAGTGCGGGCATTTTTAATTTATTTGCCAATACAAAAACGACTAAAAATTCGGTCTAAAACAGATTCTGTCACCTCTTCTCCAGTGATTTCTCCTAATGCTTGAATTGCACCTCTAAGGTCGATGGTCCAGAAATCTAGGGGTAACTGTTGGTCAATGGTGGTTTGGACTTGTTCTAGGGCGGTTTGAGCGCGGGTTAAGGCAGCGGCTTGGCGTTGGTTAATGGCAAAATCCAGATTTCCCGCTTGCAAATTTCCAGCATTAACGGCATTTAAAATGGCAGTTTCTAAGGCTTCAATGCCTTGGTTCTGGGCAGCAGAGGTGGTGACGGTTGCGCGGATATTGTTTAGGGGAGGTAAGGGGGGAATGTGTTGGACTAAATCAATTTTGTTGAAGATGACGATAAGGGGTTTATGGTTAACTTGTTGATAAATTTCTTGTTCGTCGGGAGTCCAACCGGCTTGGGCATCGAGGGTTAATAAGACTAAATCAGCAGATTGGGCAGCCTGTCGCGATCGCTCAACGCCGATTTTTTCTACGGTGTCTTCGGTGGCGCGAATGCCTGCGGTATCGAGGACCTGGACGGGAATTCCTTGGACAACTAATTGCGATTCCACGACATCTCGGGTGGTTCCGGGGAGGTTGGTTACAATCGCGCGATCGCTACGACTCCAGGCATTTAATAAACTCGATTTGCCCACATTTGGACGTCCAACAATTGCTACTTTTAATCCCATCCGCAACAGTTCCCCTTGATTGGCGGTTCCTAAAATTCTCTCGACTTCTTTAATAATTCCTTGAATGGATTGGATAATTTCTGGTTCATTCAAGGGCGGTAAATCTTCTTCAAAATCAATGCGGGCTTCAATTTCTGCGAGAATATCTAAACATTGAGTGCGTAATTGTCGGATGGGATGGGCTAATTTGCCTTGCAATCCGGCTAAAGCAGCTTGAGAAGCAGCAGGGGATTGGGCCCCGACTAAATCTGCCACACTTTCTGCTTGAGTTAAGTCTAATCGTCCATTTAAAAACGCCCGGAGGGTAAATTCTCCCGGTTGTGCTAATCGGGCCCCAAGTTCTAAACAAAGTTGCAACACTTGTTGAACGGGAATGATGCCGCCATGACAATGAAATTCGACCACATCCTCGCGGGTGAAGGACCGGGGGGATTTCATCAGCAACAAGAGGGATTCATCGATGATTTGCTGGGTTTTGGGATGACGAATTGTCCCATAAAGAATCCGGTGGGTTTCCCAAGGTTGGGATCCGGGCGCATGAAAGAGGGTTTGGGCGATCGCCAATGCCTGGGACCCCGACAGGCGGACAATCCCGATACTCCCTTGCTGTGGAACAATCGCCGTGGCGATCGCCGCTATTGTCTCCCGTTGCGTCACCCGATCCATGATTTCCCACCTTATGACTACTGCTTTATTATCCCTTGCGATCGCCAATCTCCTCCCTAGGATGGGGAAATTAGGCTAAAATATCCATCATAATCTCAAGTTAAAGACTCACGTATAAAACTCTCAGGGAGCAATCACATTGCACAACTCAGTCTGTTATTCTAAAAAAAACAATGTTACATAAACACTCTTTGCTGATTCACTCCCGGAGGACCCAAATTAAGCGCTTTCCTTCAGCTTCCTTGTTCTCGAAACACAAACGTTCCCGGAGTCGATGGCATCGCTTCTGGCGTTACTACTCTTGGCGTTTAGTCCGGCAAAAGGGTAGTCCAGAATTCTTGGCTAGAGGACTAGCAGCCGGGGTATTTGCGGGGTTGTTTCCTTTATTCGGACTCCAAACGATTATTGGAGTTGCGTTAGCTATTGTATTTCGGGGGAATAAATGGATGGCGGCGGCTGGAACTTGGGTCAGCAATCCGTTAACCTACGGACCCATCTATTGGCTGAATTTTCAAGTGGGTCAATGGCTTCTGAAATCTCATGAAGTGTTTGATATGGAACGCATAAAGTCTACGAAAGCCTTACTCGAAGTCGGGGCAGACTTTCTACTGACTCTCTTTGTTGGCTGTGTGGTGATGGCGACTTTGAGTGCATTTTTAAGCTACTTTATCGGGATTAAGTTGATTCGCCGTGGGCGGACTCTTCACCGGAGTTGGCGTCGCCGACACCATTCTATCCGCTAATATTGATGCGATTATGGCATTTTATCTTAAATTGGGTGCGTCAATTACAGAAATTAGATTGATATTTTTTCACGATTTAGAGCGTTCAGCAGCTTACCAAACATCATCATAAAGGGTTTTCATATCAATTAACAGATTAAGGCTAATTAACTGAATTTGGTCTTCGGCCTGATAACTATATAATTCCCATCGTCCCCGTTCATTGCGTCGGAAACACTCTACACTGGGACGAGTTTGACTGATAATTAAATACTCTTTTAACGTCGCAATTTGACGATAATCTGCAAATTTATCCCCTCGGTCAAATGCTTCAGTCACATCGGATAGCACTTCTACAATTAAACAGGGATAGCGAATAAGAGAGTCAGTTAACGGAGAGTCCCGAGGGTCGCAAGTTACGGTCAAATCGGGATAGTAGTAAACATCTACGGCATCAATTCTAAGTTTGATATCTTGGACAAAGGCATGACATTTTGTTCCTCGAATCTGCTTTCTAAGGACGGTTGCCAAGTTCAAGGTAATCATGTTATGAGCGGGAGTAGATGCTGACATTGCATAGACTTCCCCCCGAATATATTCACGACGAATCGGGCTGATTTCTTCTCCTACAAAATACTCTTCCGGCGTCATATCAATCTCTCTGGGGTTAATAGAAACTGAGGGAAGTGCTTAAGCGAGAATCAGGTGGTTTTGTCATTACGGAACTTGCCAAATTCGCAAGGTATCCCCCCCTAAAATCAAGGTGCGATCGCCGCTGAAGGCCAAGGATTTCGCCGATCCATCTAGGGTCCGCAACAAAGTTCCATCGGCAAGATTCCAAAATTTAGTGCCATCTTCGCTGGTCGAGGCGATCGCCTTGCCATCGGGAGTAAAGGCTAAATCATACACATAGCATAAATCACAATGGGCTACAATTGTGCGCTGGCGAATTCCCCGTTCTAGGTTCCAGAGTCGAATCTGTCGATAAGTTCCCCCGGCAATGGTTTGACCATCAGGACTGATGGCAAGGGATTCGACTATAAATCCAGGTTCTCCCGCTTGCAGAGTATGTACTAAGTTGCCATTTTGCAAGTTCCACACTTTGACCGTATTATCTAAATGACCACTCACTAATGTGCGACTATCTGGACTGATGGCGATCGCATTGGCCTCCGCCGACTCAGGCAAGGTCAAAACCAAGCGTCCTGTGTTGAGATCCCAGAGTTCAATCCCTTGATTACTCCCTGTGATTAACGTTTGTCCATTGGAACTAATCACTACGGAGGTGATGGGATTGGAGAGATTGGGACGCGATCGCGTGAGAGTATTCGCAATTTCTCCGGTTCGCAAATTCCAAATGATCGCCTGACCCTGTTGATCGCCACTGACTAAAATCTGTTTATTGGGACTAATTGCCAAGGCATTCACCTCACTATTATGTCCCGTCAAGGTCGCGTTCAACTGACTGGACTGCCAATCCCATAACTGAATCTGATTGTATCCGCCATCGGTTGCCAAGAGACTGCCATCGGGACTCAAAGCGATCGCCCGGGGTTTGCTTTCCGGTTGGATCATATTAGACAGAATAAGACCCCGCCATCCCAAATTTAACCCCACCGTAGGCGCTAATCGCAAAAAATTACTCACGGCAATGGCCGAATTTACCGTAGGAGACTGGGTATTAAACCGACCCTGTATCCCAATCAACCGTCCCCAACGGTCCACCACCAGACCCCCACTCCCAGCGGATTGCAAGGGACTGTTATACAGCAAATCGTACCCATTCGAGAGATTGCTTCCCGCCGTAGACACTAAGTTTCCTGCTGCGAATAGGGTGGTTTGGGGTTGATTGGCAACGGTGAGATAAATTTGTGAGTCAGAGGGTTCGGCCAACTGGGCCACGGGATAAGTTTCCGAACTGGTAAACTGTAAGACAGCTAAATCGACCAGAGGCAGCAGAATTACCCCCTGGGGATTAATCTGATAGCGTCGGCCATTGCTGGTCACCACTTCATAGGGACCCGACCCAGAAACCACCGTCTTCGTCGTTAGAACGGTATAAATAGTCCCCTGACGATTGACGATCGCCCCCGAACCCGATGTCGGACCCGCAATGAACACTGTGATATCTTTGGCGATCGCGGTTACCTCCGCAATTGCCAGAGGCGGATTGAATAGGGGAGAATCCGACGCCAACGCCTGCAAAGACTGCGGCGAACCTATCTCCCAGAAAGGAACCAAAGCAAATCCCCCAGCAGCGATCGCCGTTCCCACCATCATTCCTGCCAACCGCCTCAACACACCCCAAATCCTTGAAAATCCGTGAAATCTGTGGTTCATGCTTCCCTCAAGGCATCCGCCAAATTTTGATATCCCAACCACCACCGACCAAGGTTTGACCATCGGGAGTTAACGCGATCGCCGCCGCTGCTGTCGGGAAAAAGTGCAATAACGCCCCGGTTCTCACATCCCAAACCCGAATTGCATTGATATCTCCTTCTTGAACCGTACCCACCAACGTTTCTCCATCATTGCTAAAGGCCACGTCAAAAAAGTTGGCCTCGGGATTGCGGGCGATCGTGCGAAGTAAATCCCCATTGGCAATATTCCACAGGCGAATTGTGCCTTCTCCGCCGGTTGCCAACGTCTGACCATTGGGACTAAAAGCGAGAGTTCGGACGGCCTTAATATCCGCAGAAATAGTCCGAATTAACTCGCCAGTTTGTAAATTCCAGACTCGAACCAGTCCATCTTCGCTACTGCTGGCGGCCATTCGTCCATCGGAACTCACTGCCACATCTAACATGGCCGTTTGGCGATCGTCTAGGGTCCGCAGAACCTCGCCGGTATTCAAATCCCAAAGTTTTACTGTGCGATCGCGACTGCTGCTGATAGCGGTATTCCCATTGGGGGCGATCGCCAATCCCGTCACTTCGCTAGTATGTCCCGTCAGGGTCCGAGTGAGAGTTCCGGTTGCGATATCCCAAATTTTAATCTCTCCATCGTCACCGCCACTAATGGCCCGTTGTCCATTGGGGGCGATCGCCAAGGCCCCCACTCTGCCCCGATGTCCCTCTAGGGTGCGAATTCGGTCCCCGGTTCGCAGGTCCCAGATATTAATCGGGGCCAAATCCGCCCCGCGATGTCCACTTGCCATAATCACGCCTTGACCATCAATCGCCAGTTCAATGGCATCCATTGAGGCAGAAATAGACTCACAGCGACGAGTTCCAGTAGTATCCGTGACGCATTGTTCCACCTGGGAATCTGGGGTAATTCCTGGAGGTTGGAAGTTCAAAACATTGGTTAAGACAGCAGTTTGCCAGCGTTGATTTCCAGCGGAGATCGGGGTGGGAGAGGGTGGTGGTGTTTCTGCGGTTGGTGTTTCTGCGGTTGGTGTTTCTGCGGTTGGTGTTTCTGCGGGGGTAATCGCATCCGGTGACGCCACATACTGTTGAGGGACCAAAGCAATCGCGCTAATATCCTCCCGGACTTGACAAATCATTGATGCCAACTCACCCCGAGAGATCGGTTCTGTGGGGTTTAAAGTCCGAGGGTCGGGATAATTGACAACCAAACGGTTTTGAATTCCGGCAGCGATCGCCCCTCGGGCATAGTCGGGAATCTCTTCCCAATCCGCCAGGGATGCCTCGATTGTTTCTAACCCATTCTCTGGCGATTTGTAGCGCAACCCTGTCGTTAACAAGGCGATCGCCTGCCAACGGGGAATCACCTGAGTAGGATTAAACGTGCGTCCAGAATAAGGAGAAATAAACCCGCTGCGGTAAGCTTCCTGGACAATTTCCCGCCCCCAATAATCCGTCGGAATATCAATAAATTCAATCGGGTCCCGAACAGGTTCAGCATTCGGGAACGCTTGACGAACCACCGAAGCAAACTCCACTCGTTGGATTGGGTCCTCGGGGCGAAACGTCTCTGAGGAAAACACCGAGAGAATATCTCGTTGGGCGAGGTTTTCAATACAAGTCCTGGCCCAATGGTTTGTAATATCCGTATAAGTAGATTGGGCATTTGCCGATTCCATCATACCCACCGGCAGAATCAACCCAAACACCACCCTGAACACCCGCATTGAATCCCGGGGGCGTAACCGTGGAGTGACAGGTGTTTCCTCCAAGGCAACACCCAGTCCCTGAAAAAGTCTTGGTCCCTGGAACTTCTGCCAACCCTTCATCACCTAAATTCCTCTCACCGTAACAAACAGAATAGAGTGTACTAACCGAATCTCGTCGGTGCGATCGCAACGATTGTAGTGAATTGTAGAGGAAAAACCGTCCGGCCCCCAATCCCCTGCCCAAATCCTTGCTCATAAATAGGAATCACGGATTTAGGATTAATTCCCGATTAATCCCGACCCCTGGCCCCTCCCTATCATCCCCAAAACAAAGATTTTCCAGGTCCCCTGAGTCTCCCGAACCCAAACTATTGTTTAGTCATCAACAGGATATCTTGAACACTTAAAAAGTCTTCTCGTCCACACCAAGACCCATAATAAATGGGGTAATTGATGCTGAATCCAACACGTTCTGCTAATCCCAGAAAAAACCGTTCTTCGTAAGCAACTGCTGACTCAGGAAATGCTTTGTCTGCCAGTCGGTAGGTTTCAAAAATTTCTGGCAACTCCAAGGTACTCCGACCCGATTCCAGGCCAGCTAATGAGTCTGAATTTAATAAAAAAACTGTGACTAACACTCGTCCTCCGGGTTTAAGAACTCGGTGAATTTCTCGCAGATAATTTTCAATCCCATCGGGTAAAATGTGAGTAAAAACTGAAGTTAGAAAAACAAAATTGAAGCCGTCTTCTGAATAAGGAAAACGATAGGTATTCGCCAGTGCTTGTCCAGTTGGGTTATAATAGTGATTGTACAAATCTGCCCGTTGAAACTGAAAATTCGGATAACGGGGAGAAATCACACGTTGACACCAAGTGATTCCGGATTCAACAATGTCAAATCCTTCATAACTGCCGCGATCGCTCAAATACTGGGTCAGCGGAACCGCCATCCGTCCCACTCCGCACCCCACATCAAGCACCGCTTCATCCGGCTGTAAATCCGCTAATTCTATAAAATAACGCAAAAATTCTGTCCCGATCGCCTTAAAACTTCCCCCCACAGATAACCGCAGGTCCTTGGGCGGAAGTAACTCATCGGGAATGATAATTTCAGGAACAGAGGGTTGAGAATTTAGCATAAAATTTAGGTCAACAACAATCAAACTAATCCGGAATCTGAGTCTGCTTAAACCCGCATCCTGAAAGGTGGGGCTATACAGACAAAGCAAGCGGGCGCTGGCTAACAAAGAGAACGGACTTTTCATATCCGGATTTGGTATAGTGTTATTCCCAAAAATCAAAGGGTAGTTCAAGAAACCCAATAGTTTTAATTCTATAACCGTTCCTAGACTCATACCCAATCCGGATATAAAAAGTGATCTTTATCAACTAGCCCGTGCAGGCGGGCTTTGTCCGTGTAGACCCACCCTTTAGGGTACAGGTTGCTATCAACTAATTAAAGAACGCGCAATAGACTAGGAATAGAAACGATCGCCTCCAGATTGCGAATTTCCGCTAAGGCATGATTAAAATTGCCTTCTTTCACATCATGGGTAACCACCACAATTTCTGCCTGATTTTCACGCATTCCAATTTGCACTACGGATTCGAGACTGACACCATTTCTACCAAAAATTGTCCCCAATTCACCGATCACCCCGGGACTATCCTGAGTCAAAAACCGGGCATAAAAACGCGTCACCACATCATCCATTGGGGCGATCGTACAGTAATGTTGATGAGAACAACTTAACAACGGATGAGGTATCGGTTCCGTTTCCGTTTTCAACACTGCCGCCACATTTAAAATATCCGCCACCACCGCGCTTGCTGTGGGACCTGCACCCGCCCCTCGTCCATAAAACATCACCTGTCCGATCGGGTCCCCTTCCACAAAAATCGCGTTATAAACCCCATTCACATTTGCCAGGGGATGTTGTTTCGGGACCAATGTTGGATGGACTCTCAACTGTAAACGATCTTCAATCTCGCGGTTAGGTTGAGGGGTAGGACCTTCTTCCCGCTTGGCGATCGCCAGTAACTTAATCACAAACCCCAGTTTTTCGGCGTAGGCGATATCTTCTGCACTTACCTGACGAATCCCTTCCGCATAAACTTGTTCACGCTTGATGCGTCCCCCAAATGCCAAGGATGCCAGAATTGCGATTTTATCTGCCGCATCCAACCCATCCACATCTGCCGTGGGGTCCGCTTCCGCATAACCCAATTTTTGAGCATCCGCGAGCACCGCCTCAAAATCCGCCCCTTCCAGTTGCATCCGGGTGAGAATGTAGTTGGTAGTGCCATTCACAATCCCCATCACCCCTTGGATGCGGTTGCTTCCTAAAGACTGCTTCAGGGGTTGAATCACCGGGATACCGCCTCCGACTGCCGCCTCTAACATCACATAGACGCCCTTTTCATTCGCTGCCGTGAAGATTTCCGCGCCATGTAAAGCGATCGCCGCCTTGTTTGCCGTGACAACGTGCTTGCCACTAGCGATCGCCTTCAACATCAGCGATCGCGCCGGTTCCAACCCACCAATCAACTCCACCACAATATCAATCTCAGGATCCGTGACGATTGACTCTAAATCCGTGGTTAAAATATCCGCAGGAAGGTCAATATCCCGGGGTTTATCCAGCGATCGTACCCCCACCCGAGCAATTTCCAACTCCTGCAACAACGGATGACGTCCTACAGAGTCAAGCAAGATCTGCGCCGTTCCCGCGCCCACCGTTCCCAATCCCAGTAAACCAATTTTGAAAGTCACAATTCTAATCCATAACCGACTAACTTACCATTTTTACAGGGATTTGGCGCTCAAGTCGCCGGAATCCCTCCAAAAAATTGGCGATCGGTTCTCTCAGACTCCCGTTTGAGATAAAAGCTCAACCCTTAAGCCAGGACTTACGCGTATTTTCCGAGTGAGTCCTAAATGTAGAGGCGAATCGCGAATCGCCTCTATATTTACCGTTTAACTTTAAAGAGGGCGTAAGTCCTGTTTTGGTATTTATTTGATTCCAAACAAGGCAAACCAGCTAAACTGCATCCGGATCTATCCCCATATCTCGCAAGCGTTGGGCAAGGCGATCGGCCCGTTGACGTTCCTCTTCGGCCCGTTGACGTTCCTCTTCAACCCGTTGTTGTAGCTGTTGTCGATGGGCTTGTTCTTCGCGGATTAAATCTTCTACAACAGGCGGAAAAAGCAGGACATTGACCGGCAAAATAAAGTCAGGAAATAGCGAAGATTCAATGTCCTGATCCGGTAAAAATTCCCGAGATTCATAACCGTTTTCATTATTGGGATTAAAGCAAATTATGACTTTGGATTTGTTCGGGTCAACAATCCAATATTCGGGAATATTAACAAGGGCGTATTCTGCCCGTTTGAGGATATAATCTTCGCGCCATTTATCGCTCGTTACTTCCACAACCAGCCGGGGTTGTTCCTCAAAGTCCAGTACCCCCGCACCTTTTCGATTACAAACTCGTTCCCAAAGTTCTGCCGAACAAACCACGACATCGGGAATTCTGGAGGTACGGTCCTCGGTTCGCACCCCAGTTACACTCGTTGCTACTAAAGGCAGGTTGTGACTCACCAAATAACGCTGAAATTGGGCGGTTAAAAAACTGCAAATTCGGGTATGTAATCCGGTCGGTGTTGCCATTTCAATCAGTTTCCCCCGGTATAACTCATAGATAACATCTGGTTTCCCCTGATAGTGCAGATATTCTTCAAAAGTTAAAATCGGGGTAGAAATATCAGTTTTTAGTGATGTCATATCCCGGTTCCCTATCAATATATTATTCCTATTATAACGCCAATTTCATCAGCCGTTTGTCATTATTTCTTCTCCATCCTGCCCATTTCCCCCATCTTCCCCATCCTCTCCATCGCCCCAAAACAAGAAGGGGAGGCCCAGAAAAGACCTCCCCCTCATGCAAAGATGAAATAGGAACTAAGCGGCGATCGCCTCGTAACCCTTAGTAGGTTTCAACGTGCCAGCGATGTTCTTTTTTGAGTTGTTTTTGATAGTCAAACCAGTCCACCCCTTGTTTAGAGGTAACCGCAGACATCCCTTCATCAATGCCACCTTCCATACCTTTCAAACCGCAAATGTAGGTATGAGCATTGGGTTTTTGCAGCAGGTTCCAGATTTCTTCGGCGTTTTCTGCAATCCGGTCTTGGATGTACATCTTACCGCCTTGAGCATTCTCTTGTTCCCGGCTGATAGCGTAGGTCAAGCGGAAGTTATCCGGGAACTCAGCTTGTAACTTTTCTAACTCTTCTTTGTACAGAATGTTGGCACTGTAGGGAATACCGAAGAACAACCAAGCCAAACCTTTGAACTTGTAGTCTTCATGTTGTTCCTTGAACATCCGCCATAAGAAAGCCCGGAAGGGAGCAATTCCAGTCCCGGTTGCCATCATGATGACAGTGGCTTCTTCATCGTCAGGAAGCAACATTTCTTTCCCAACTGGACCCGTGATGGCGACATCATCTCCGGGCTTCAAATGGCACAGGAAAGACGAGCAAACACCCTTAACAGTTTCGTTAGTTTCTGGATGCTTGTAAACTAATTCACGGACGCACAGAGAGACGGTTTTATCATCTTCATGGTCGCCATGACGAGTCGAAGCGATCGAGTACAAACGCAGTTTATGAGGTTTACCTTTTTGGTCTTCTCCCGGAGGAATAATCCCAATACTTTGACCTTCTAAATAGCGCAGATCTCCACCAGAAAGGTCGAAGGTCAGATGTTGAACGATCCCACTGCCGCCTTCTCTGACGAGGGATTCATTGCTGAGACACTTACCAATATAGGGATCTTTGGGCTTGTAGATATTAACAGGAATATCGTCGGTTTTTGCCTTTTTCGCCTTGGTTTCAGTCATTGGCTTGCTGGGTTGAGCTTCCTTTTGGGGCTGCTCTTGACTGACGGTGGGAGTGTGGTGACCATTGCTCGTCCCTTCTTCGCCCAGAGGACGAATGCTGACAATTTGTCCCCCCATCCGCGTGATCCGGCGCATTTCTTGGTTCATCCGGTTGTACGGTACCGTAATAAAGGTACTGCCACTGCGACGAATGGGGTTAGTGGTCGCATCACTCTCGTCAGTTTGGCGCAGACCCACTACTTCATATACGAAAAAGCGGTTCCCAGATTCTGTATTCACGGTAACGCCTGCGGCGCTGGGATTGTACATAATGTTAATGGCTCCAAATCAAACAACTATTTTTCGGCTAAGGGTTGAGAGGGTCCAGCACGCTGACTTTGAAAGCCAGTTGCCGATCGCAAAACTCTGCGATCGCCCTCTGTTCTCCCCTTGTCCGGTCATGATTATCCCTTTATCCTGGCGATGAAGGGATCTTTAAAAAGACTATTACTAGATTACAGCCCGATGTCCCCGTACTGACCTCGTACCCAAGAAAGCCAGGTTTCATGATGTTATTGACGGAACGGAACCCGGATCAGGTGTGATCCCCGCGAAGAGGGGATCACGGCGATGACCCACGCCCCTGAATGCCCCTAGTTCTGAAGGGAAGAACCTCAAGGGGCTTGATCCCGGGACCTGAACTCAGGGGCGTCCCAGGGCTAAAACTCGGAGAAAAAAACTTTTGACAATTCGCCAAAAGCATGAGATATAAGGCTTATGGCGAATTCTGATCCCCGATCGCACCCGGTTCCGGGGAAGGAGGATTGACTCAATTGAGTAAAGTTACACGCCGTATGTCAAGATAGAATCAATTTTATTGTCTTTTAATACGCAATAAACCGTAGCATAGGTACAAAGAGCAAGATCGATAGAGGGAATCTATGACCAGTAAGCCGGATAGCGTGGTTCTAATTGGTGTTGCCGGAGACTCCGGATGCGGCAAATCGACATTCCTGCACCGACTAAAAGACCTATTTGGAGAAGAACTGATGACGGTCATCTGCTTGGATGACTATCACAGTTTAGACCGCAAACAGCGGAAAGAGCATGGGGTCACAGCGCTTGACCCGAGAGCGAATAACTTTGACTTGATGTATGAACAAGTAAAAGCGCTAAAGAACGGTCAGGCGGTTAACAAGCCCATCTATAACCACGAAACTGGCATGATCGATCCACCTGAACGGGTGGAACCGAATCACATTATCGTGATTGAGGGCCTGCATCCCATTTATGATGAGCGGGTTCGTGCCCTGCTCGATTTCAGCGTCTACCTCGATATCAGTGATGAGGTGAAGATTGCCTGGAAAATTCAACGGGACATGGCAGAACGCGGTCACCGTTATGAAGATGTTTTAGCATCGATTAACTCCCGTCGTCCTGACTTTAGCGCCTATATTGAACCGCAAAAAGCTCATGCTGATGTGGTCATCCGGGTGTTACCGACGAACTTAATCCCCGATGACAAAGAACGGAAGGTTCTGCGGGTGCAGATGATCCAACGGTACGGGGTGCATGGCATGGATCCGGTTTATCTGTTTGATGAGGGTTCGACGATTAATTGGACGCCTTGTGGACGTAAACTCACCTGTTCCTACCCAGGGATCAAAATGGCCTACGGACCAGATTCCTTTGAAGGTCATGAAGTCTCGATTTTAGAAGTAGACGGTCAGTTTGAGAATTTAGAGGAGATGATCTATATTGAAAGTCACCTCAGTAACACCTCTACTAAGTTTTACGGTGAGTTGACCGAACTGTTATTGCAGCACCCCACCTATCCGGGTTCTAACAATGGCACGGGTCTGTTCCAAGTGCTCACGGGTCTGAAAATGCGGGCCGCTTACGAGCGCTTAACGTCTAAGGAAGCGAAAATAGCAGCAAAGGTGTAAGAGTTGCTTGTTTGAAATTCCAACTGATTGATCAACGCGAGAGGCTCATCCCAGCTTCTCGCGTTTTTTTGGGGGGTTTTAGTAGGGTGGCAGTAAGCCCCGAAATCCGTCGGGTGGATGCGTAAGACCTGAGTAAAATGGGACTCATTGCGATCGCCGATATTCTACCCGTAGTTGTTTAATCGTATTATCCAGGTCAAAAAATTCGTGACGCTGGATTTCTGCGAGTCCCCAGTTCTCAAATTCGGCCAGGTCCCGGTCTGACAGGGGCCAGGGCGGACCTTCGGGTTCGCTGTCGTTGTCGCGATGGCGGGTGATGATCAGCAGGGTTCCTCCTGGGGCCACTAAGGCTGCGATCGCCTTAATGACTTGCGATCGCACGTTGAGGGGTAAGGCTTGAATATTCCGACAGTCTTCCACTAACTCAAACTGTCCCTGCCATGCGGGATCTAAGTTAAAGAAGTCCGCAACGCAGTAGTTCACCGGGGAATCGGGAAATCGTTGGTGACACCACGCGATCGCTGTGGGAGAAATATCAAAAGCAGTCACCTCAAATCCTCGCGCGGCTAAGGTTTCAGCATCATCGCCCAATCCGCATCCAGTGACTAAGGCAGAACGACCTTCTGGGGACACGGGGCGATCGCTCAACCAACTTTCCAGAACCGGATGGGGAGTCAATTTGGCCCAAGGCACTTGCGCCGCATCCCCTTGGGCTTCGGCATATAAAATATCAAACCATGCGGATGGGTTCGATGGGTCGCGGGATTGATTGGCTAATTTCTGGACTTTTTCCCGTAGGGTCTGAGGTTTTTGTTCAAACATGAAGCTGGGTTTTTAAATATGAATTGAGGAGGCAACCTAGGGCGACTCCTCAGCAGGGACTTTAGGTTTATTATCCCTCAAGGGGAGATGGGGAGGATGGGGAGGATGGGGATTACAATTCTCAAAAGCGGCGAAGATTTTAACCCACGCCGGTTGTTGCAATTAGTGCAAGAATGTCGCTAGTAAAGACTTCAGCCGTTTCTCCCCAATCTCCCCCATCCTCCCCATCTCCCGATATCCCAACTAAGCCGATCGCTGTTGGTTCAAAACTTCGTAAGCATAGGCAAAATCTTCGGTAGTAATCCGAATTTGGGAGGGATCGCTCATGCCTAGACCCCGATAGCGGCGGATGGCTTCTACTGCGGCGCGATCGCCGAGTAAGGCTAAATCTGCTCCATTCCAACCTTCTGTAACCGTTGCCCAGTGGGACAAATCTACCTCGGATAAGGGACGTTCCTGATTGTGAACTTGTAAAATTCCTAGGCGGCTGTCTACATTAGGTAAATCCACCATCAGTTGCAAGTCAAAGCGTCCAGCGCGCAAGAGGGCTGAATCGATTGCTTCAGGACGATTTGTTGCCCCCATAACTAGGATATCGGACCCGGTTGCCAAGCCGTCTAATTCGACGAGTAATTGTCCAACCACGCGATCGCTGACGCCAGAATCCCCGGTATGCTGTCCTCGGGCAGGGGCTAGGGTATCGATTTCATCAATAAACACCACACAGGGCGAGGCTTGGCGAGCTTTGGTAAATAATTCCCGAACTGCTTGTTCACTCGCCCCCACCCACTTACTGAGTAATTCCGGTCCATTGATACAGATAAAATTCGCTTTGGCTTGAGAAGCAACCGCTTTTGCTAAGAGGGTTTTACCAGTTCCTGGAGGACCCCAGAGCAAAATTCCCTTGGGCGATCGCGCTTTGGTTTGTAAATATAATTCCCGATTAATCAGCGCCCCTTCTACTGCTTCTCGCAAGGTCTGTTTAATGCTCTCCAATCCGCCAATTTCATCCCATGAAACATGAGGAGATTGCACTTCCACGGACCGCAGAACTGCGGGTTTTACGGCTTTCAAGGCTGCTAAGAAATCCCCCTGCTGAACGGTCATCGTCTCGGGAATATCTCCTTCAATGGAAGGCACTTGACGACGCAGGGCAGTATAAGCAGCTTTTTGACAAACTGCTTTCAAATCGGCCCCGACAAATCCGGTGGCGAGTTCAGCGATTTCAGCTAACTGCACCGTATCATCTAAGGGCATTGCGCCGGTGAGAATTTCTAAGATTTCCAACCGTCCAGCACAGTCGGGGACTCGAAAGAGCACTTCGCGATCAAAGCGCCCCGGACGACGTAAGGCAGGGTCTAAGGCGTCCGGTCGATTGGTGGCAGCGAGGACAATCACCCCTTGCATTTGAGCAAATCCATCCATTAAGCCCAGCAATTGAGCAACCAGGCGTTTTTCAACTTCTCCTTCAACCTGAGAGCGATCGGGCGCTAAACTGTCAATCTCATCAATAAAAATAATACAAGGCGCACTGTTCACCGCTTGGTCAAAAATCGCCCGCAGTTTTTGCTCGGCTTCGCCGTAATATTTACTAATCACTTCGGGTCCAACTAAATCAATATAGTTAACGCCCAATTCTGAGGCTAAAGCGCGAGCCGTTAAAGTTTTTCCCGTTCCCGGCGGTCCAACTAACAACACCCCTCGGGTCGGTTCTAGTCCAATTTTTTCTAATAAATCGGGACGTTTTAAAGGCATCCCTATCAGTTCTTTCAGTTCGTTTAAAACCTCTTGCAGTCCTCCAATATCTTTCATCGAAGAACCCGATTTTTGGGGCTTCGATATCCCGGGAGTCGGGGATGTAACATTTGACCCGCCGCCGGTTGAACGTGGACCCGTTGAACGAGGACCTGCCGGTCTACGGAAAGAATTGGTATCTACAGAAACCCCTCCCGTCGAGACTCCGACATTCCCAGTCCGGGGAATTGCGCCAGTACGGGGGATGCTACTAATCGGACGAGTACGGAACTGCATATCTGCCTTAAGTTCTCCAGCTTCTATTGACTCTTCTAAGGCTTTTGCCAGTTCTAATAACTGTTCAAACCCTTTAAATAATTCGTTCATGAATAGCTCTCCCTAATGATTAACAGTCCCGTGTTTGACCCCACTAATTTGGGTTTTAAATCCAGTAATTTCCTGCATTTTTCTCTACCCTAAGCGATGGAGAAAGCCCGGAATTGTTATAAGGGAGGTTGCTTAACAATCTAACGATTTATCCCCTAAAAAGTCTTCCTCCAAAGGCTGATTTTATAGGGCATGGATCCCTATATCCCAAGGTGTAGAGTCGTTTAGACTAAATCTTAGCATTTTTTCCCACCCCGTCTTACTCGTCGTATTAGAGTTCTGCGGTGATATGCGCTGTGTGCGGCTCTGCTGCCTGTTTAAAATTTATACAATACCCCTCCCCTGTATCATAGCAGAGCCATGATACGGGCATTTTGCGGCTCTGCTGCCTGTTTTCGCACTTATACAATTTGTTGCCATCATTAAAACAACAACTGAGCAGCCCCTTGAATCCGCTCTAAAGCAGATACAGAACGGGGCAAAACTGGCAAGTGAATCACCGTTTGTTCGGGAAATAATCCCTCCTCAATTTCACACCCCCCACGATACCGATTATGAACCACATACCGTTGAGGCACTTCCATTTTTCGCAAGGATTCTGTTAATCGAACCTGTTCTGACAAAATTGCCGCTTGTGCTTGAATCACGCCAATAAATTCCGTATGTTGGGCATCTTTTAACTGCTTTTGTGCTTTGACAACTTGTTGCCGCAATGTCCGCAATCGTCCCATAAATTCCACTCGCCCTAACACATTCTGATATTGAATCCACAACTTGAAAATCCAAGCCAGCCAATCGGACAAAGCTGAAGGCATTTCTAAAAACCGCAATAAATGACCTGTTGGTGCTGTATCTAAAATAATTAAATCTTGTTCTTTTTTGTTTAATAAATCAAACACTTCAATCAAAGAAAGCATCTCATCAATTCCCGGTAACGCTTGGGCAACAAGCATTCGCCATGCTTCAGGCGTATAAGCAATTTTGATGCTTCCAGGGTTGGGACCTTCTCCACTCATCATTTCCGCTAGTTCCCAAAGGTAGTTCTCTCTAAATTGTTCTAGTATGACCTCTGCATCAATTTCTTGACCACTTAAATTATTTGTAATTTGCTTCGGCTTATGGCCCAAATTTTGACCAAAAGCATCTCCTAATGAGTGCGCTGGATCAATGGAGATGACTCGAATTTTTTTGTTGGGATAGCGATGCGCTAATCCCCATCCTAATGCAGCCGCAACGGTAGTTTTTCCCACCCCTCCTTTCCCCCCAACTAAAATTAATTGGCGAGCTTCTGCGATAAAATCGGGGAAGCTGGGAGGGACTTTTTCCGGCCACTGCACGACTGCCTCGGGAGCCAATTCTACCTGTTCCAGAGCCTCCAGTTGCGGAATCAGGGCATCTAGGGCCTCTGGGCCTAGGGGTTCGCTTAGTTGTTGGGGAAGGGTAAAAATTGGGTGATTCCCGGGGAGGTTGAGGAATTGTTTGAGTAACTGTTGTTGTTCACTATAGCGGTCTAAATCGGATTTGGGATTCAGGGCAATTTGGTTAATGAATAAACCCTGACAAGGAATTAATAAGGCTTCCAAACTGGTGATAAATCGCCCGGTTTCTAATAAACTCATCGGTTCTGCGATCGCCACAACTAAGCAAGCGCTAAAACTATCATCTTGTAGCAAAGCTCTCCCTTCATTTAAATCAGCTTTTAGATCCACCAAAAACTCATCGACTTCATCGGG
This sequence comes from uncultured Oscillatoriaceae bacterium, assembly GCA_965650385.1. Classification (GTDB taxonomy): domain Bacteria; phylum Cyanobacteriota; class Cyanobacteriia; order Cyanobacteriales; family Laspinemataceae; genus Laspinema. The sequence continues at coordinate 33,217 of CBFGOM010000012.1, read as the reverse complement.
GGTATAGGTTCCTCTAAAGGTTTTAGACATGGCCCGATGTTTTTCTTGAAAGAGTTCCAAGGAATTTAATACAACATCTAAGAAATCTTTAATACCTAATAAATTTAAAGTATGGCCGGAAGGAGCCATATCTACAACAATCCTATCTACAACTTTCTGCGTGAGCAATCGTTGAATTTCCAGCAATCCCATGATTTCATCTAATCCGGGCCAGTCTAAATCCCATACGGGAGTTAAATCTTCTCCTTCAACAAAACTGCCCCGTTCCACTAATAATTCTAAGAATTTACCATATTTGGCTTTAAATTCTCCCAAGAGTTCTTTGGCATCAAGCGATCGCACGCTTAAATTGGGTAAGTCCGGTAATGCTGTGGCGGCAGTGGTTACCGGAAGCTGCAACACATCCCCTAAAGAATGAGCGGGATCGGTGGAGATTAATAAAATAGTGTCTTGGGGAAATAATTTAGCCCAATGTCGGGCAAAGGCACAAGCAAGGGTAGTTTTTCCAACTCCCCCTTTGCCACTGAATAAAGCAAGGTGAAGGGAGTTGTATTGGGTAATCGAAGTAAATTTTTTATCCGTTATCTTCATTGAGATTTCTCCCATCCCGGTTTCTGAATTTGCATCTGATTATCCCATTATTCCGACATCACCGATCGCCCTTGTTACCGAATCGGGATTTCCATTTGTTCCCATGTCGCACCGAGAATCCGTCCGCGATCGCCTACCCAGTCCCCACTTCCTTCATTCAAGGGATAATACGCCGTTAATCCCGGTTCATTCCCTTGCAAGCGGTGGGTGAAGTCCCTGTGAATTTCCTCCTCAGTTCGGGCTACCCCCCAGAGTCTCACTTCGGCAATTTGACCGGCAAAAAAACTATCCCGGTTTCCAAAAACTTGGGATTTTCCTAAGCAATAGTCTCCGGGAGTATAATCTAATCGTTCGGGTGCAGGGTGGGTGGCAAACCATTCGCCATTGCGGTAAAAGTGATAGAAACTTCCCTCTTTCACCCAAGTGATATGAACCCAGCGATCGCCAGTTTCAAAGAAGTTGAGTAAGACATTCGTATAAGGCGTTTTTTCCCCTAACCCGAGGGAATGATACTGCAAGGCGCGATCGCAAGGACACAAGGCGAGACCCAGTTGATCGGCCTGTTTTCCCCTTTTACTCAAAATTCCATGCCACTGTTCGTCGTTTCCGGTTGCCGGTTTAACCCACAGTGACAGGGTAAAAGTGCGATCTATTTCTCCAAGTTCGGGAAGGATGACGATATCATCCTCTCCATCAAACGTGAGTACCGATGATATAAAGCAGGGAAGGAGTAATTCAGGTTCCGGTAGGGCGATCGCTACTTCCTCAATCTGCCATGTCGCACCTTGAATTTTCCCGGGATTGGGTGAATTGGCGATATCGTGAACCCATGTCCCGTCCCCTTCATTTAACGGCCAATAATACCGCAATCCAGGCTCCTCCCCGGTGACACCTTGGTGCAAATTCTGCTGAATGTGTTCCTCGCTGAGTGCGATACTCCAGACTTGAATCTCTGCCATTTGACCCCGAAAGTGCGAAATGGAATTCCCGATTCCCAGCTTGCCAAACCAATAGGTGGTATTATCTGTATAAACTCGTTCCGGTGCAGCTTGGGTAGCAAATAATTTCCCATTGCGATAGAAGCGATACTCGGTTCCTGCTTTTACCCAGGTCAAATGTATCCAGTCGCCTTCAGAATCTGTAAAAAACTTCAACAAGGGGGCTGCATGACGCTGGTTGGAGGACGATGAATCTACGGTATGATAGTATAACGTTTGTTGGTACTCAATTCCCCAGAGTTCCGGTTTAAAGGCGGAGGGCCACCACCGTTTCCCCATGATTCCATAGGGAGTAGGACCGGCGATCGCTGGTTGCAACCATAGGGAAATCGTAAAAGTTGTATCATTCTCGAAAGGGTCTTCAATTTCGATATAGTTCCTCTCCCCGGCAAAGCATAACACGGGCCGAAGTCCTCCCTCTGGGGAACTTTTACCTTTTACTGGGGGGTTGCCTTGTCCCCAGGTGGCCCCGATAATTTTCCCCCAATTAGCGCATTTTGCCCCATCGGAGGCGATCGCACCATTGCCGTCATTGAACGCCCAGTAATGGGATAATCCTGGTTCCTCTCCGGTTAAAGGACGGTGCAAATCATGACCAATTTCTGCGGCAGTTCGGGCGACTTTCCAGACTCTCACATCGCGAATCGCCCCGGCAAATCCATGTTCCCCCATGCCAATCAGCGCTTGGGATTGACGCAGATAAAACCGATCCGGTGCTGGTTGGATGGCATATAACTCACCATTGCGATAAAACCGATACTCTCTTCCTGCTTTGACCCAAGCAATCTGTACCCAGCGATCGGCGCTTTCAAAGAATCCGTCGAGGGTATCATGATATCGACAAGTTCCCGCCGCATCAAAGGAATCGTAATACAATCCCCCTTTTGGAGCAATTCCCAATTGCAGCGGAGGTAAATGCTCTCCGGTATCATTCGTGAACAACCCACACCAACCTTGTTCTAACAAGGCGGGTTTAACCCACAAAGAAAGGGTAAAGGTCTGGTTGTTTTTAAAAGGATTTTTAACTTCTACACGGCTATTAATCCCATTAAACATTAAAGCAGACTGGAAGGATTTTGCGGAAGTTACAACTTCCAGTTCTGGTTCTTCCAGTGTAGGAGATGTTTCCCCTATTTCTGGAGTTTCATCGGTCTCTTTATCGTCCCTCACTGTAACAGTTTCTTGTAACAAACCATCCAGTTTATTATCAGTTCTACCTCCATTTCTTATTTCTTCTTCAATCCCTATACAAATTTCCTCTAATAAAACATCCGGTTCCTGTTCAAAATTATCATCCTCCCAGATTTTTTCTTCAATCCCTGGAGAAGATTCTTGTAATAAAATATCCGGTTCTTGTTCAAGATTATCACCCTCCCAGATTTCTTCTTCAATCTCTGGAAAAGGTGCTTGTAGTAAAATATCGGTTTCCTGTTCAGGATTCTCCCTCTCCCAGATTTCTTCTTCAATCCCTGGAGAAGGTTCTTGTAATAAAACATCCGCTTGGGTGTGGGGTTCTGGGGGACTTGGAGAAGGGTCCACTCCCGAAGCAGGAGAGAGAACAAGGGAGGAGTTTAGAGTGGGGCGATCGCTGCTTAAATCCTGACTTGCTAGAGTGGCAATATCCCCAGAAACTAACGGACTATTCCAAACTCTAATTTGTGTAATTCGTCCTTGAAAAAAACAAGGACTTGCGCCACTTTGTTCCGTGGCCCCGGCCCCTACTCTCAGGGAATTCCGATCATTGGGATGAAAGAAAATTCCGGACCGTTGCGCTACTAAACTACCCTCAATATAGAAGAAAACGGTTTGCGAGGGTTCATCATAACTGGCCGCTAAATGAGTCCAGACCCCTTTTGAAGCTCTCGGTCCAGTCAGGATCACCCAAGGCGCATCGGGTTGACCGCTACCGACCCAAAACTGCCAATTTCCTGCGGGATTCACACAAAACAGATAGCCCCGCCTGCCCTCTTGTACGGAACTACAAACCGAGGTTAAAATTGCGCGATACCCGATTCCGCCTTGATATTCTACCCACAGTTCTACCGTAAACTGATGGGGATTAAAATCTTTTGAATAAGGAATTTCAATCCAATCGCTACTCCCATTAAATAAGGGAATTTCTGGATGAGAATAGCCTAATTCAACATTTTTAACGGTGGGAGAAACGGCAACAGAGTCATTGAAAATCATGGGAGAGGATGCGTAGCTGCTAATTGTGCGATCGCCATTTAGGTTAAGTTTGACTAGCGATATTATTGCCTCAAATATCGATACAATTTTAGATTGAGAGTCAAAGAACAAGAAAGGTTATTTCTGACCTAGAGTTGTTAACAATTAGTAAAAAAATCGGGTCAAGAAACCCAGGTTTTCACCGAGTTTATATCTAGGCCACTCAAAGCATAAAATTTAGCTAATCTAACCTAATTTACCATGAGTTAAAACTTCCCCAGGGGCAGGACGTTTATCTGCTGCCATGACTTCTTTAAAGAGTTGCCCCAGAACAGCAAGTCCTTCGGCATGAGGAATTTTAGCCCGAGAGAGCAAAATATCAGCACAAATTTCTCGAAAGTCGGAACTACTGGGCAAGACAGGAATGTTATTTTGGTGACAGACCGTGGCAACAATTAAACAAGCACGCAAACCCGAGGATTTTTCATGAGTGCTACTCCGTTCTCGAAAGGTTTTGACTAAATGCACAATCATTGCCGCATCCCCTCGGGTTAATCCCGATTTTTGGACGACGATCTCTTGCTGCGTGAGCTCATCGGGTTCAGGAATATCCAAGGTAATCAACCGATCCATTAAGGCATCCTGAGTTTCATGGACTCCGCAATATTCCTCGGGATTAGAGGTGAAAATTACGCGAAACTGGGGATGCGCCCGAATATATTCCGGTTGTTGTGCACTGGTGGGTAGCACTAACAGTTTTTCTTCTAAAACTGAGAGGAGGACATTATTCACCTCGGGACGCGATCGATTAAATTCGTCATAAATCAGGGTAAATCCCTCGCGACAAGCGGTGGTTAATCTAGCATCGGCCCAGGATTGTCGATATTCATCTTCAACTTTAATCACGTTGTGAATAAAGTTATCAACCACTTTTTTGCGGTTGTATCCCCGTTGGTTACCAATCAAGTCTGATGATTTATATTCATCATCGCCAAACATTAAAACAATCGGACGTTCCAGCAGATTAGCTAGATGAATGGCTAAGGTGGTTTTCCCTGTTCCAGCAGGACCGCGCAGGTGGACAGAAAACCCCGCATGGAGATAGCGCAAGGCCCGTTTGGTCAGCCGATGAATGGCCGGTGTATCAACAAAATTTTGGGAAGTGGCTTGTAAAACTGTGGTCACAAATAACGTCTCCGCATCACGTCCGTTGAGTTAGCGCTTAGGGGGATTTAGGGAAACCGCACCGGGTTTGGGACGGGGTTTAATGGGGGTAGGCGCTGTCCCCCAAACATACGCTTGTAGGTTCGTTACATAAGCATTCCGCTGTTGTTTTTCCGCCGTCCACATTTGTTGCTGTTGCGATCGCGTTTCTTCTCGAAAAGCGGCCACATCAGCTTTCAAGTTGGCATAAAACTCCTGCAAAAACTCGCTCATTTCTACGGCCATTTCGGCTCGTTTGGCAGCGATTTCTTCTAATTTGACTTGAGTTTCATAGCGCTGTTCTAAAACCTGTTGTTGTCGCACTAAAAGTTCTGCTTGACGTTGCACTCTCGCAGCATTCCATTGTTCTCGCAAAGACACGACGTTTCCTCCCGAATATAATCCCACCTAAATCATGGGCAAAATGTGAAAGACTTTGCCCGGACTGACTTTCCCTTCTCCGGTACTTTTCCCTTGTTCAGGCTTGGGAAATACCTGCTGCTACTGTTGAGGTAGGCAGCAGGTTTAGATCTCCAGGCGATCGCTATTTTTCGATCCCCAATAATCGCTTAAGCCGCTGGTACAGCAGCTTGAGAAGTCAGTCCTACCGCTTCCGCATATTTCAAATAGGTTTCTACCGAGGCGATAACAATTCTAGCTTCGATCGCCAGCAGTTCGATTCCCACCAGGGATACCCGTACCCATAGATCGATCACGACGCCTTTATCTAAGATGCGATCGATGACTTCGGCTAGACTGGAAGATGAGTTGACTTTTTCAACTGCCATGATGATTGCTCCAGAGCGTAAATAAAGACTTGGACTTTCCCACCCCTTGATTCAGGTGGTCTACTGACTTGATTGAGTCCATTTAACATAAAAATATTTGCTTTTTATGTCAGGGATGGTGCTCTTCCCCCTCCTGCTGCCCCCTTCAAGACGCAACATTCACAGGGACCCCTCCTACTCCGGTTTAACCCCTAAAATTTAGAGGAAGAACAAGGTGTGTTCGCCTTGATATTTTATCTGGACAAGTCGAACTGAAACAACCGTTCCCCCTTGATATTTTTGGTGTTTTGCCGTTGTGCTGAAATCCACCCCCTTCTAACTCATCAGACCCACAGATTTTAAGCAGATTTAGTTCAGTAATTCCGCTGAGTTTTATCTGGTCGCTTCGGGTGGTTTTTCCAAGGCTATCCTTAAGAGGCGATCGCAAAATCTTCTCGTCAGTTTGCCGCGAGTTCCACACCCTGATTCGATGGGGGATTTGTTAAGGAAATCTACTTGTTGTTATCGTACCTCACTCGGCAACCTCAATTATCAAGAAAATTACAAATTTAACAAAACTTTAAAGAGAGATTTTTAGGGGTCTAGGACGTTTGGAGGGTCTAAAAATTCTCTCTAAGTCTTTTTCTCTATCCGAAGGCTTATTTTTAAATCATGTTTAGGGATTTTTGTCAAGATAAGTGGATTAATGGGGTGGGGAGGTTTAAAAGGACGGAATTTCTTACGCAGACATGGCGCGAGTCACGGAGGTTGTTACTACAACGGGCAAAAATTGCAATATTTCTTTAAAAATATTTATCAAACTACATGAGTCAGGTTACCAATTTTGATTTATAATACCTTAACCTCTAACCTTTACCGATCAAGTAGAGAAAAGATTAAAAAAAAGATAACTCAGGATGCAGCGGTTTAAAGGGAATTGGCGTGTTAGAATATGTAAATAAAGTGGAGTCACTTTAACCCGTAAAACACTGAGGTTTAGGTGGGCGATCGCAGGTTAAACCGGGAAACATAACAAAGGATATTCGGTCGGTCTGATTGTTCTGATAGATTGAATGCTGGGGCGATCGCCATCAATTCCATACCGAGAATTGCCTGGGATTGGACCGAATCTTTTAGGACGGACTGAGTACAACCTCCAGTCCAAACCGATTAAATCCCTTTATTGAGTTAAATCCATCGTGTCTTCTAACCCGATACAGCCTTCAAGTGCTAAATCCAACTCAAATCGAACCATTGCCACCTCGACTCAAGGCTCGACTTTAGCAGATATCCTCGAACGAGTCTTAGATAAAGGAATTGTAATTGCCGGAGATATTTCCATTTCTGTTGCCACAACCGAGCTACTTCATATCCGCATTCGCTTATTGATTGCTTCCGTCGATAAAGCGCGAGAAATGGGAATCAACTGGTGGGAAAATGACCCTTATTTAAGTAGTAAAAACCAAGATTTAATGGAAGAAAACCGCCAATTACACGATCGCCTGCAAGTCTTAGAAGCTGAAATGCGATCGCTCAAAGCCCTCACCAGCAGTCCCCCCATTCCTGAACCCAACCCCGAACCCCGGGGAAGCATTGGAGAGATTTAAACCCCGTCAAACCTTTAAGAAAACTGCACCCTCATGGCATCAGCTAAACCCCCATCCGAAGCGTCCCCAATCAGCGAAATTCTCCCCACTCGTCGCACTATTAACAGTAAAGCGGGGTTAGCATCCCTCGTTTTAACCCTTGTGGAACTGATTCGGCAGTTGATGGAAGCACAAGTGATTCGGCGCATGGACGAACAAGTGCTCAGTGAAACGGAGTTAGACGCTGCTGCCGAGAGTTTGCAAAAACTAGAAGCAGAAATTTTACGCTTGTGCGATATTTTTGAAATTGACCCCAATGATTTGAATCTGGACCTCGGAGAAGTTGGCACTCTGTTACCGAAACCGGGTAGCTATTATCCCGGCGAACCCAGTCAAGAAGCGTCCATTTTAGAATTATTAGACAGACTTTTAAATGTCGGAATTGTCGTCCAAGGTGACCTCGATCTCGGTGTAGCTAACCTGAACTTAATTCAGGCCAAACTCCGGTTAGTCTTAACCTCCCAACCGCTGTAACTGTTGTTCCATCAATTAGAGTAAAAATTAAAATGAGTTTAGGGTTTTATTTATACGGAATATTACCGACCCCCTTGCCAGATACCTTGGCGATCGCTGGACTGGATCGCGAACCTGTTCATAACCAAACGATTGCAGGGTTTAATTTCCTCTATTCGGAAGCTAAACAAACCAAATATCTCACCTCAAGACGCAATTTATTAGGTCATGAAAAAGTCTTGGAAGAGGCCATGAATGCCGGATTTTGTACCTTACTTCCCCTGCGCTTTGGATTAGTCGTTAAAACCTGGGACACCGTAATTAGTGACTTAATTGCTCCCTATCAAGGGAAACTCGAAGCCCTGTTTCAAAAATTGGAAGGACGCCGGGAAGTTAGTGTTAAAGTATTTTGGGAAAGTAAAAACGAAATCGAAGCCTTACTCGAAGAAAATCCGAGTTTAAAACAACTGCGGGATGCGAGTTTAGGAAAAGCTTTAAGCATGGAAGAAGTTATCAATATCGGTCAACTGATAGAAAGCAGCTTAAAGTTCAGAAAACAAGCGGTGATTGCTGCCTTTCAAACTGGATTAAATCCCTTAGCAGAAGAAGTCATTGAAAGTGACCCGATGACTGAAGAGATGATTTATAATGCAGCTTATTTAATTCCTTGGGACCGAGAACCGAAGTTTAGTGAAACAGTAGAGGCGATCGATAAAACCTTTGGCGATCGCCTGCGAATTCGGTATAATAACTTTACCGCCCCTTATACCTTTGCCCAACTCGAATCAGAGGAATAATTATGCTATTTGAATTGTTAACCTTTCCCATTTCAGGACCCCTTGGCGGCATCGTTTGGTTAGGCGAACAACTCCTAGAACGAGCAACCACCGAACTCGATGATATTCAAAATGTTCAAAAACAGTTATTAGCCCTACAACTTGCCTTCGATATGGGCGATATTTCCGAAGAAGACTTTGAAATTCAGGAAGAAGAACTGTTGCTCAAAATTCAAGCAATGGAAGAAGAAATAGAAGCTGAACAAGAAGAAGAAATAGAACCCGAAGAGTTTGTCAGTGAGGATGGGTTATCTTCTTTCTCCATCACCGTCCTGGATTAACCCGAACCCTTTAAAACCGTTAAAAATAAAACAACGGGGATGGAGATTCCATCCCAAGTTCACCGCAAATTTAATATTCCAAATGAAACGTTTTAAACGGATTAGAATTCCCCTGATGAGTCCCTTCAGAAAGGGGAGTTTGAGAACGAACTGAACGGTCCTGAATTAACTTAATTTCCCCAGAAACAGCCGCCAACCCCTGACCTGAAGATTGCCGCAACTCCTGAATCGCCTTTTCCTTGGTCTGAATTTGACTATCCAATACACTTAACTGAGAATTCAACAACTCCATGCGCTGTTTCATCATCTGAAGTTCATGCTGGATCCGCTGTCGCTTCGTCATCATTTTATACAGTTCGACTTGTTCCCCCGTCTCACAGTTTTTGCGAGGACTGGGGCTATTTTTCGGCGGCATTGAGGAGGGCGGTTTAATTTTAGGCATAGGTGTTTTCCCAAACTCTAGCTTATAATACCCAAATTCAGCGGCGATCGCTCAAAAGAAACCCAGAAATGCAATATTTGTTCATTCCAGCAGAAAACACAGGAGTGAAAAATTTCAAAAGCAAGAGTTTCGGGATTCCTATAGGACCTGGGTTGGAGAATAATTTTTATAGACTTTTCATATTCGGACCCCCCTCATTCCCCGCAAATTTGAATCAACAGATTGCGTTTTCGTGGTCCATCTAAATCGATTAACATCACCGATTGCCAAGTCCCTAAAGCTAAACTTCCCTCTACAATGGGAATGTATTCGCTATTGTTGAGGGTAATCGCCATCAGATGGGAATGTCCGTTGATGGGTTCATCAGGAGGGACGACGCGTAGATGCAAATCGTTATGGAGATATTTAGCATCAGGAGGGGCTAATTTTTCCAGATAAACCTTGATATCATCCAGCAATCTTTCTTCATACTCGTTAATAAATAAAGCCGTTGTGGTATGTCTAGCAAAGACGAGAACGTAACCATTTGTAACTGGATTTGCCTCTAGCAAATCTTTGATATAAGGATTCAAGTTATAAATGCTGATTACCGATTCGGTTTCAATGTCGATAAAATGGTTGGTGATATTCATTTAATGTTTCACTCCTCTAAGCAATCTTGTCAGAATAAACCTGGGCTGTATTTGGTCCTATTATCTTACCCAATCGGGGGCATTCGGCAGCAATGCGTAAAGGGTTTTTAACGTTTCGATATCTTTTTTAAACCAAGTCTCCATCCACTGACTGTATCCTGCCATCACTTTACCCTCAAAGGCTTTCCCTTGCAAAAGTTGGGTAATTAAATGGGCGGCCATCATGCCGGACATGACTGCTTTTAGGACTCCATGAGAGGAAGCTGGATCGAGAACTGTGGCGGCATCTCCGACTAGAAAATAACCGGGTCCTGCGGGGGGAGAAACTTGTCTCCAGGTAACATCAGCAGCGGCGGGTTTTCCCCAGGGTTTTAGGGTTTGGAATTCGGGGGGGTGCCAGTGTTTTTCTAGGGGTTTGGGGGTGAAATCCAAGCGCGTCCATTGATAGAGGTGGGGACGGACTTTGGCAGTCCAAACCCATCCTGAGTTATTAGCAACGATCGCCGGTGCATCATCTCGGATGGGACAGTCTCCTTGGACATAGCCATAATGGGCGATTAAGGGGGGAGAAAATGGGTGAATTGCTAACTTTAATTGTTTGGCTAACCATTGTCTGTTGCCAGTGGCATCGATTGCAAATTTTGCCTTGATTTCCCCTTGGTTGGTGGCGATTCCGGTAACTCGGTTTTGGCTGACAATGGGATGTAAGGCGCGACAGGGTTGGTGGACTTTGACGCCTAATTCTACCGCCCGATCGCGCAAGATTGTATCGAAATCCGCCCGCCATGCCTGAAATCCCTGCCAAGGTCCGGTTTCATCGGATCCGAAGGGTTCAAACCGGGGAGAACCCTCCCATTGTATCCAGTTTCCGGGATGGCGCAGGAATCCGGCAGATAAGAGGCGACTGCCGACTCCTAGCTGCTGTAACAGGGGTTCGATGCCGGGGTGGAGGGTTTCCCCGGGGTGATGGCGGGGGAAGGGTTCCGCTTCGACGATCGCCACTCGAAACCCTTGCTGTGCCAACGCAATGGCGGCAGCAGTTCCTCCCGGACCACTCCCGGCGATCGCCACGTCAACCTCACACATTCTTCGATTCCCAGACGCCGGAATCCCGTTTCATCAACACCCGCAGTCCATCTACAAACAGGGTGACCCGTTCGCGGATTTCCACCCAGCGTTTCCGAACGTCTTCCGGGGTTGTTATATTTCCATGTCGATACAGTTCAAATCGATAGATTTTACCCCGTAAGCGCTGACCCGTTTGGGTTTGGGCTTCTAGTAGTTCTGTCTCCGTTGGAGTCACGTCCCGGAAGGAAAGAACACCCCATTTGGATTTTTCATTAACAATTCTGCCAAATGCCTCAGCGTCTTGCGCCTCGGACTGTCCGGGAGGAAAATATTTCTCTTCTTCGATCCCTAAAGCGTGATAGACATAGGCCATTGTCAGCACTCTCGCCTCGTATTCTCTCACATCTACTTGTCCCGTTAGGACTAAAGTGAATTTACCCTGTAAGGCATTGGTGACGTAATCCACATGATCGATCGCCTCATATTCGATTACCTGGCGATCGCTCAATTGCACCAGGCGCGGTCCCGGAACCCCATCCCAAGGCAATTCGCCACTTTGCCCGATTTCAGCATCGGTGAGAGGACTGACGGTGGGCCAACTTCGCATGGGTTCAAAGGTGCGGGCGGAGTCAGGAGAGACCGCAGGCCAAAAGGCACTTAGTGCGGCACAAAGTTTAGAATCTTCCGGGAAAGGACTGCCCAGACCATAAGCAGCTAAGAAATCTAAACCTTCTGGAGTGCGATCAAAGCTCACATCCCATCCCGGCGCATAGATTCCCGCTGCTGCATCCGGGAGGTAGGATTGACGATTCAGGATGAAACGGTCTAGGGGACGCTGTTTGACAAAGGCTTCGGTAGGTAAGGAGACGATCGCCGTGACGGTGGTATCTTCCGGGCGAAAATCGGATCCCGGTAACGCCAAATTCGGCGGCATTCGCTCATCAGATAAAGTTTCCGGGGGAATTCGCCAAATGCTGTTTCTCACCGCTTCTGGCACCGATTGTTCCCACCAATCCATCAGTTGCCGTTGATCGCAGACTGGGAAGTAATCTGGGGCACTCACCAGAGAATAAGCAGGAACCCGTCGGGGGATTTGAATCGCTAATTCGGGACATAGGGCTTCGATCCAGCCATCTGCGGTAAAGTCCAGGTAATGTAAGGCATTGTATCCGCCCTGGGCTACTATACTGGCAACATTGGCACGTTCATTCAGGTCCGTGACTGTGCCATCGGGTAGCACTTTGTGACGGGCGTGAACATATTCCGGGGCCCGTCGGGCTTCGTTGTCTGCGGGAATCAACAAGCTGGATGAGAGGGTTAAGCCATAGTTGGCGGGAACTTGGTAGGTGAGGGGTTTGCCTTGATATTCTGCCGCTTCAACGAGATGGGGATGAACAAGGGGGATGAGCGTTCCGATACCATCATCAGGATTTTGTGGAAATTCGGCAATCCCTTCCGTAAAGATAAAGGGCGAATTGCTGATATCCGGTTCACTCCAGCCGGTGTCATACCCTTGGCTTTGGAGTTGGAGATGGATGCGCCGGAGTTTTTCGTTGATATGGGTGGCTTCTAGGTTGAGGGTTAAATTAAAATTACGGATACATTCACTACCGCTAAACAGTTTGTGTAAGGGAAACCAGAATAACCGGCGATCGTCTCCATCGCGCACTCGCATCGGCTTGTATCCTGGGCGATCGCCTCGACGGATCACGGCAACATAGGCACTATACCGGGCGGGAATTACCCGCATGGCTTGGGAGTCGCCTTCTACAAAGGGTAAAAAGCCGCGATGTTTACCGTCATACAGAGCTTCAGCAGTTCCCACTCGGGCGACCCCAGTCCGAGAAAAGCACAAATCGGCGTGTTTCTGGTGGGGGGTGTCCGAGGCGGGACGGTATTCGGAGGCAAAGACGGCGATCGCCAAGGGTCCATAATTCGCCTTGACCCGTAATTCAGCTAACGAGGGAGGTTGGACACCATAAACGTAGTTTTCCACCGCTTCAATCTCAGCGAGGGTGGGAAAGGCGGTTAATTCGCTGCCCTGAGCCCCGGTGACAACTGTCGCCGAAGCTAAGGCATGATAAAGTAAACTCCGAGCGGGAGACCCCGGTGCGATCGCCCGATTCCCTTCGTCGGCAAAATCCGTAAATCCTGGAAGAGTGCGGTTAATGTTCGGGAGGATTTTCCCCAATTCCGCTGTTAAGTTTGCCGCTGTGATATCCAATCCATGCTGTAACAGTAATTCTCGCCATCCGTGGTTCGCGAGGCGATCGCAAACTTGTTTAACCTGATCGATTAAGGCCATAAGTGATTCCTGGTTTAATCCTAATTATTATAGAGCGAGTCTTGGAAGAATTGGACAATTCCTTTAAGGAGTTGGAGCATCTTGCTCCCTTACTGCAATCCTAGAGAGCAAGATGCTCTCTAGGATTGCAGTAGATTGGCAGGATAATTTAAGCTCTTTAATTTAACAGAGTTCAACCAATTAAACACTCACAAATAAGCTTGATTTGTTGTATATAATTTGCTATAATTTTAGTGTAAATCTCCGCCATAAAACAATGGGGAAAGCAGATATTAGCAGCAAAAAATTAATCGGACTCTATCCAGATGGATGGGTCAAATGGGTAACTCGATCATCTGGTACAGTCGCTCAAGTCATCCTGGATTCAGAATTTCAATGGCTCAGTCGCGATAGCGATATCCTCATTAAAGCCTATAGCGAGGAAGAGGGGGAATTTATTAGCCTAACAGAAGTTCAATTTCGCCCGGATACAAGGATGCCGGTACGGATTCGGGCTTATGCGGCACTGGCCGAAGAAAAATATGATTTGCGCGTGTATCCCGTGGTGGTCAATATTTTTCCGCCAACTGGGAACACCCCCATTGCCACTCGTTATGAATCGATTATTATGGGACTAGAGGCAAGGCAAGACTATCAGGTAATCAACCTCTGGGAAATCGATGCCGAGGTCGCCTTTCAACCCGAACTCAAGGCACTACTGCCCTTAGCAACGGTGATGAAAGGGGGTGCAAATGAAACCACTTTACGTCGCGCCGCTGTCCGACTACAAGGGGAAGAACGGTCGGAAGATTTACAACGATTGTTGGGAATTTTTTCTAGCTATGTATTAGGAGGAAATATCGTGGATAAAGTCTTGAATTTTGCAACCCAAGCCTTATTGGAATCACCTTGGGGTCAAGACATTTTACAGGAAGGAAAAGTACAAGAAGCACGACAACTCATCCAACGCCAAATCCGGCGACGGTTTGGGGAAGTGTCTGAAGCGGTTGAAGCCAGCTTGCAACGGTTGAACCGGGAGCAATTAGAAACCGTAGGGGAAATGCTGATGGATGTCAATTCTTTGGAAGAATTGATGGCGGCTTTTCCTCCAGTAACTGACAATTAGAATCTGGATTTGTAGAGAAGTGAATTTAGCGCTTCTCTACCAAACTCATTTGATAAATTTAACTGCGATCGCCTTTTTGATTCCACAACAAGCAATTTCTCCCACCCGTTGCCGATCGCAAGGGCCGTCCAAAATGAGGTAGACTCTTCCCCTAGGACCCTACGTCTCCAACTGTAGGGGTCAGGGTCCCGCTGCAACTGCCGCAATTGCCGTCGATTTGGGAGGGGTCCTGATTATTTTCCGTTCGTTTACGGCAAAGGCTTGTGGCAAAATCGTAAGATAGATCAGTTTGTAACCCGTTCACCTTATATTCCCGATGACTTCCACCATTCCTAACTTACCGAGTCAATATGAACCCAAGACGACAGAAGCCAAGTGGCAAGCGTTTTGGGAAGAGAATCAGGTTTTTAAAGCGGACCCGAATCACCCGGGAGAGCCTTACTGTATCATGATTCCCCCGCCGAATGTTACGGGTAGCTTACACATGGGACACGCCTTTGAAAGCGCCCTGATTGACGTGCTGGTGCGCTATCATCGCATGAAAGGGCGCAATACCCTGTGGTTGCCGGGGACGGATCATGCCAGTATTGCGGTTCAGACAATTTTGGAACGGCAATTGCGCGAGGAAGGCAAAACCCGGGATCAAGTAGGACGGGAGAAGTTTCTGGAACGCGCTTGGCAGTGGAAAGAAGAGTCGGGTAATACGATTACGAATCAGTTGCGCCGGTTGGGAGTTTCCGTGGATTGGACTCGCGAACGGTTTACGATGGATACAGGACTCTCCAAGGCGGTTTTGGAAGCGTTTATCGCCTTGCATGAGGAGGGACTGATTTATCGCGGTAAATATATGGTGAACTGGTGTCCTGCGAGTCAGTCGGCGGTGTCGGATTTGGAGGTGGAACAGCGGGAAGTGAATGGTCATTTATGGCACTTTCGCTATCCGCTGAGTGATGGTTCGGGATTTGTGGAGGTGGCGACGACTCGACCCGAAACAATGTTAGGAGATACGGCTGTTGCGGTTAATCCCAATGACGATCGCTACAAAGGGTTAATCGGAAAAATGTTAACCCTGCCGATTATGAATCGGGAAATTCCGATTGTGGGAGATGAGTTTGTTGACCCGAGTTTTGGAACGGGTTGTGTTAAAGTAACTCCGGCTCATGATCCGAATGATTTTGCGATGGGAATGCGGCACAATTTGCCATTTATTACCATTATGAATAAAGATGGGTCATTGAATGAGAATGCTGGACCTTTTGCCGGACGCGATCGCCAGGATGCTAGAAAAGCAGTGGTGCAGCAGTTGGAGGCAGAGGGACGGTTGGTGAAGGTGGAGGATTATAAGCATACGGTTCCTTATAGCGATCGCGGTAAAGTCCCCATCGAACCGCTGATTTCAACTCAATGGTTTGTCAAAATTGACTCCCTCTCCAGTCGCGCCTTGACGTTCCTGGATGAGCAAACTTCGCCTCGGTTTGTCCCCGATCGCTGGACGAAAGTCTATCGCGATTGGTTGGCAAAACTCAAAGATTGGTGTATTTCTCGTCAACTCTGGTGGGGACATCAAATTCCCGCTTGGTATGCCATTAGTGAAACCGGGGGAATGATTGCCGATGATACGCCATTTGTGGTAGCAAAATCTGCTGAGGAAGCTGCCACTAAACTAAAAGCTCAATTTGGAGAAACCGTCGAAATTCAACAAGACCCGGATGTGTTGGATACTTGGTTTTCCTCGGGATTATGGCCGTTTTCAACTTTGGGATGGCCTGAAAAAACTGAAGATTTGAACCGCTATTATCCCACAACCACTCTAGTTACAGGTTTTGATATCATCTTCTTCTGGGTAGCGCGGATGACGATGATGGCGGGACATTTTACGGGAAAAATGCCTTTTAAAGATGTTTACATTCATGGATTAGTCCGGGATGAAAATAATAAAAAAATGTCCAAGTCTGCGGGGAATGGGATTGACCCGTTGCTGTTGATTGAAAAATATGGGACTGATTCTCTCCGTTATACCTTAATTCGAGAAGTGGTTGGGGCGGGTCAAGATATTCGCTTGGAATATAATCGGACAACCGATGAATCTGCATCGGTAGAAGCGTCGCGCAATTTCACAAACAAACTGTGGAATGCGGCGCGGTTTGTGATGATGAATTTGGAGGGACAGACGCCGCAACAGTTGGGAAATCCAGGAGAGAATCCCTCCAATTTGGAACTGTGCGATCGCTGGATTTTGTCGCGCTATTATCACACGGTGCAACAAACTTGCGAGGCAGTCGATACCTACGGCTTAGGGGATGCTGCCAAAACTTTGTATGAGTTTATTTGGGGAGATTTCTGCGATTGGTACATTGAATTAGTCAAGTCGCGGTTACAGGGAGAAGATATGACTTCCCGACGAGTGGCGCAACAAACCCTAGCTTTTGTGTTAGAGGGAATTCTCAAATTACTCCATCCATTTGTTCCTCATATTACCGAGGAAATTTGGCATACGTTAACCCAAGCGGAATCAACAGTATCCTTAGCGGTGCAATCCTATCCTGAAGCGGATGCTAGTTTAATAGATAGCAACTTAGAATCGGACTTTCAGTTACTGATTGGTGCAATTCGGACCCTTCGGAATTTACGCGCTGAGGTGGAGATTAAACCCGGTGCAAAAATTAAGGCCATTTTACAAAGTGACAGCGACAAAGAACGGGAGATTCTCCAAAAAGGGGAATCTTATATCCAAAATTTAGCTAAAGTTGCAGACTTGACCATTACCCCTGCTTTAGTGGAAGAACTAGAACAAACCATTGCCGGAGTGGTGGGAACTGTTCAAGTTTTAGTGCCTCTAGCGGGAGTCGTTGATATTGAACAACTCTGTACCAAACTAGAGAAAAATTTGGGTAAAATTGAAGGGGAAGTCAAATCGATTTCCGGACGCTTATCTAACTCGAAATTCGTGGATAAAGCCCCGCCAGAGGTGGTTCAAGGGGCACGGGATAGCCTCGCAGAAGCCGAAAAACAGGCGGAAATTTTACGCGATCGCCTCCGGCAATTAAGAGGGTCATAATCCCGAAAAACCCGAGTTTTCATGGGAGTTTTCCCCAAGTCCCCTCCCGTATTCGGAAGGGGACCGGAAACCCAAAATTCTCGCCTCTTCCCATCCATCACTTATTAAAATAAACTGTGATGATCTACTTAGCTCAGGTGCAAAAAAAAGGATTTTTAGGCAAAGCCGGGTTGCGATTATTAGCCTGTCAGAAATCAGTAGATAGCTGGGGGTTAGTATCGGAAACTGAGCCAGTTGTCACCACGGAAGCAAATGCGTTTGGGGAGGGAATTTTGGTATTGGCAGATATTGCTAATACGGGACAAATTCGCAGTATCAAGGAGGCGACGGAATGGGCGATTCATTTGATTCAACAATATTTAACCAAAGGATTGACACCTGATTTTTTACAAGCTCAGGTAGAAGAAATTGAACAATGGAGACAATCTTTGACATTACAAAGTCAGGAACTCTCCCGGCGGGCCCTCGAATTAGAAGCACGTAGAGACCAACTTCAAGCGTTAGAAGAAAAGCTTAAAAAAGAACAACGCCGCTTGGAAATATTGGCGCAAAAGTTAGAAGGGCCTGGGGAGAATATCAGCGATGACAAAGGGGAAATAACAGGAGAAAAACAGGCTTGACAGCGTGCATGATTTATGATAGTTAATCTATATAAAAGGGCTGGTAATAATAGCTAAAAATCCGATGGTTTAGGTAGACCCCCTGTTATGAATTAGGAGTGATTGTGCTATCGATTGAAGCAGATCCCAGCAATTTTGGTGAATTACTGGAAATTGTCCGGGATGGATATGAAATCTCTTTAAAACCAGGAGATTACAAAGGGACCTTCACGATCGCCCGTGCAGTGACAATTCGCGGTAGTGGGAGTGATTCGGTGCTGTTTGCGGTGGATGCGCCTGCGGTGGTAGTGACGGCTGCCGGAGTGCGCTTGGAGAATTTAGCGATCGCCCGAACCGTGGGGGGTGAAACGGGTGCTGTAGCCGTGAGGGGTGAGGCGAAGACGGCACCCATTTTGCATCAGGTGAGATTAACCGGCAGCGCGGAAAATGTCCAGTGGGAAGGCGCAATTTGGGCGGTTCCAGGGCGATTGGAGTTTGGGGAGATTGAACCGAATCGCCTGGTAGAAAAGGAGTGGGAACTGCAACTGGGTGAATCTTGCCAGGTAATCTCGGACTTGGATTGGTTGCAAGTGCGATCGCAATATTTGTCTCCAGGATTGCAGTCGCTACAGATTGCGGTGAATTCCGCAGGTATCCCCGCAGGAACGCGACTGTCAGGATCGGTATATTTATGTTCCGAAGGGGATAAGCGTGAGATTCAGGTGACGGCAGAGATTATCACTCGGGTGGAGTGGGTGACGACGGTAGTCCCCTCGGAGAAATCTGCTGCGAAGCTGGAGGAGGCAAAGTGGGGGTATCGCATGGTTGGCAAAACCGCGATCGCCACTGTGATTCGGGAACTGGCAGGGGAGAAACCTGGCGATCGCGAGGAGGATTTTCGCAGTCGGCGCGATCGGGCGGAACTGTTATTCTCACAATTATTAGAACAGCGATCGCATTCCTTTTACTTACGCCGGTTGGGGACGGGGAAAGAAGCGGGTGAGGAACGGTGGCAACTTACCCTTGCTTGCGATCGGGAGGAACCAGGAATTCCGCTGTTGGAAAAGCGCTACAAAACCTTATCGTTAATAGCAGTCGTTAGTCCCGATGGACGGGGGGGATTACGCTTAATTGATGTGAATTTTGTTCCCATGACTCGGGGACGGGGGGACGGGTTTACAGTCCTTTGTCGGTTACGGTTGCTGCCGGATCATCAGTATGATTTAGGTGTGCCTCGTTCCGCCTTAAAACGCATGACAAAGCTGCCGGTTTCGGGAGATTTAATCCCCACAGAGGAACAACTTCAGGCATGGCGAGTTTATGTGGAAATTGAACGCAGAATTGCTGAATCCCGGCAGTTTTGTGTGCCGTTTATCGGGCATAATTATGGGGCGGATACTCGCAGAATTACCTTTGAATTGGACAGTCGCGAGGCAACGATTGATGGCAGCAGCGAAACTGAACTCACTACCGCAGAATTTTGGAGTCGTACCTATAAAGCCCGAAGTGAACAAATTCGGCTCTTTGAAAGTTCTCCCCTGGGGAAAAGTGGCCGCGATGGACGCATTTTAGGCAAGATTGACTCCGTAGATGCGGAACGGCGGTTGATTAGAATTAAGCCGGATTCTGACTTGTTAGACTTGATAGCAGGAGGGTACTATCAGTTACCTAAAGCGGGATATTTATTCTTTGAAGCTTTTGGAGAACTCAGTCAAATTAATCATAAAATGACCGCCTTAAAACGCTTGGAACAGGGTCATAGTCAGAATCCTTATTTAGGGCAATTTTTCTTTGATGCGGGACAAGCAAGGGTTCCCAAACAAACTCTGAAACTGGAGAGGGCGGAGTTACTCTTACCGGCTGCCAATCCGGACCAAATTGCTGCCGTGGAAATGGTGTTATCTGCCAAAGATTTGGTCTTAATTCAAGGTCCTCCAGGAACGGGAAAAACAACTGTAATTGCGGAAATTTGCTACCAGGTGGCGCGGCGCGGGGGACGAACGTTAATCGCATCTCAAGCGAATTTAGCGGTAGATAATGCCTTGAGTCGATTGGTTCATAGTCCCGTGATTCGGGCGTTGCGCAAGGGAAAAGCGGAGAAGGTACAGGAAGAAGGGGCACCTTATTTAGAAGAGAATGCGATCGGGACTTGGCTGCAAAATACCGCAAGTCACTGTGAGAATGATTTAGAAAAACGGCGCAATGATTTAGAATTTTATCACAAAATGCGGGCAGTGGCGGCAGAATTTGTGCGGTATTTGGCAGGGGAAGAAGCACTTGATCGCGATCGCCGGTTTTGGAAAGAACGTCAGGAGAGTTTACTGGAAAATCGAGCCATTTGGGAACAGCAGTATCAAGCGGCACAAGCGCAAAATCCCGAGGTAAAACAGGTGAGTTTGGAGTTGGCAGGGTTGTTAGCAACTGCGCCAAATGTGCCGTGGGAATCGCCAGAAGTGGTGAAGTTGTTGGCGCAAATTCGCCCTTATACGTTGGAAGATAGTAGGGTTAAAACCTTTATTGATGCAGTGCGTGTGGCGTTACCTTTAACTCAAGAATTGGGATGGATTCGTCCCGATCGCGGGGCATTTGGGTTAGCCGCTTGGTGTTGCGAAACGGTTGCACCAGAGTTGGCTCAATTGAGGGAGGTTCTCACGGAAGCGAATCGCACTGCTGAGGCGATCGCCGCTGCTGCGACTGCGGTTCAACAATTTCGGGCAGATTCCTCTCCATTGCAGCAATTTCAAGGGGAATATGACCAAGCCGTGACGAAGCAAAAATCCCTCCAGCAACGCTTCCAAAATTTACAAACTCGGAAGTTAGAAATTGACCGCGTGATTAAGGAGGTTGGGGTTTGGTTGGAAACAGCTCCCGCCCAAGTTTATACCATTTTAACCCAAGCAGTGCAAACGGGTCAACCCTTTCAGAGTAAATTTATTCAAGTTCCGCCTAGTTTACTCACGATCGCCCAAACCTTGAATGTGGCAATTATGCCCAATTATGGCAATTATCCCGTGACGGAATTGCCGAATTGGGAACAATTCTTGAAAGCTTTAGCCTATGAAACGAAGGGCAGTTTTCGCAATACTAAGGGCAATCATTCCTATTTTAATGAATTTTTGCATCGCAGTCTGAATCAGCCACCGATTGTCTTTTCAGCAGGCGATCGCAGTTTATGGCGGGAACTGGCGGCAGGATATAGTAATTATCCCCAATTAACGACATCGGGACGGCAGAATTTAGTCTTAAAAACTCAACAAGTTTTACAGCAGCAGCAACAGCAATACGCAAGGATGTGGGAAGCGCAGGCAGTCGAATTAACGCTGCAAGAAATCGCCCAAACCACCATCGATGAAATTGTCGCCCAGGCCCGTCAATGTTTGCTACCACTAAAAACAGAAACCGAACAGGGATTAAGCCATATTGGGCAACAGTGGCATCAAATTCAGCATTGGATTACCGCCCAAAAACCGCAACTTGAACAAGCACAAGCTGCCTTAGATGGATTGCGTCAAGCGGGGGAAAAAACGTTGCAACAAGCGGTAGAACAGTTACAACAATTAAGCCAACACCCGCATTTACCTCCCGCTATTTTAACCAGCGTCCAGCGATATCAAGCGAATCGGGCTTTAATTTGGGAAAAACCCTCGGAATTTGCAGCAATGGTGCAATCCTGGGAAACGCAAATTGCTGAGTTAGAAACCGCTATTGCTGCCTTAGCTCCCTTTGAAATATTAGGTCATATTCAAACCTTAATTGAAACTTATCTTACCCAACAACAAGAAAATTTGCAACCCTTGCAACAGCAACTTGAACAGTGCGAACTAGAACTGCATGAAATTAACCAACAACTGACGACCAATTTGCCAGAACCCTTAGTCAGACAGCGTAAGTGGTGGCAAGAAACCTGGGAAACCCTGCGCGATCGCCTGCCGCAAATCTCTGAGGACCACTGCTACAATCTACCCTTTCTGCACCAAGTTAAAACCCAGTTTGAAACCTGGGAACAGGCAGGAAATCAGGAAGAACAGTATCTCAATCGATATCAAAATCTAGTCCAAGATTGGATTGACAAACTTCGTCATCCCTCGGAACAGGACCGCCAGGAATTGCGGCAAATTTATCTGGATAATGCCAATGTGATCGGGATTACCTGTGTCCAAGCTGCACGGCGTGATTTTTCCGAAGAATTTAATAAATTTGATGTGGTGATTATTGATGAAGTTAGCAAATGTACACCACCGGAATTATTAATTCCCGCCCTCAAAGCCAAACGGTTAGTCTTAGTAGGCGATCGCTGTCAGTTACCGCCCATGCTGAATGATGATACGATTGAAGATATTGCCATAGAAATGGGCAGCAGTAAAGAGGCATTACAATTTTTGGAAGACTCCTTCTTTAAACTCCAATTTGATGCCGCACCTGAGTCTATCAAAACCATGCTCACTATTCAATATCGGATGCATCCTAACATCATGGGTGCGATTAATCAATTTTACGATCGCCGTCTCCAATGCGGCATTTTAGACCCGGATCAAGCCCGAAAACATCACCTGAATAGTGCCATCATCCAGGAACACCAACACCTCATCTGGGTGAAAATGCCCCAAGACTCTAGCTTTGGCGAACGCAAAGAAGGCACTTCCTTTATTAACCCCAAAGAAATAGAGGCGATCGAGCAATTATGTCACACGATGGAAGCAACTTGGTCCCAAAAAATTGCCGAGGGTCATCCCCCCAAAGAAATTGGTATTATTACCTTTTATCGCGCTCAACTCAACCGAATTGAAGAGAGAATCTTGGAAGGGAACCGATTCCCTTCTCTGCAAATTAGAACCGGAACCGTTGACCAATTTCAAGGAATGGAACGGTCCGTCATTATTGTTAGTATGGTGCGTAACAATGCAGAAGGAAAAGTCGGATTTGCTAAAAAATCAGAACGAGTGAATGTAGCCTTTTCTCGCGCCCGGGAATTGCTGGTGATTGTTGGTTGTCATGAATTATTCGCTCATCATCATGGCGAAGTGGGTCGAATTTATTCTGAAGTTTCTAATGTTGTGCGTCATCAAGGAGGTTTAATTGATGTTTCTCGAATCCTCCCCTAAACCGATTGATTCCTCCCTGCAAACTTCAGTGGAAAAACTGGAAAAAACTAGCCCGGGATTATCAGTGATTGCCGCCGGTCAATTTCGGTATTCTTTAATTCAAACCGGCATAGAATTAAAAGTACCCTCCCCGAGAAAATTCAACGTTTTAGAAGAATTTATCCTCCGCGCCAGCTTAGAAATTAGCCCCAAACCCACCGAGGTTGAACTCGCCCAAGTTTTGGGTTTAGACCCCATCTTTGTTAGAAGTACCACCGCCAACCTCCAGGCATTAAATACCCTGAATATTCTCCCTGATGGAACCCTTCAACTCACCCCAGAAGGGCGCACTTTTTATGAAAAAGGGTCTGTCCCGCAACCGCCAGAACGTCATCTCCTCTATGCGATCGCCGACCCTTTATTAGAGGCGATCGCATTTGAACTCAATCCCTCGCGCGAATCCGCCTTAAACCTCCCCAACTTAGGCGATTTTCTTCCCTTAAATAGTCGCATACCCTCCGTAGACTCCCTCACCCTCACCGAAGTCCAGCAACGCCTCATCCATCAAGGATTGGGATTCCACAGTCCCGAATCCGGCAAAGAAGTCACCGCATTCCAAATCGCAGAACCGCCGGAAATCCGCTGGCAATCCGTCGCCCTATTTGCTATTTTTGATACTCTAAATCAGCGCTTAACCCTGCAACTCAGACGGGGACAAGCGTTACTAGAATCTGCTACCCGTTGGCTAGAAATGCTGCAATTTGAGGGAAAAATTTCCTTGAGCGAGTTATTCCAAATCAGTGTTAATAGCGGTGCAGAAATGGTGTCTCTGGAGAATTCTGCCATTGAAGCTAGACTAGAACAAGTCCGAATAGCAGCAACTAGCAAAAGAGATACTATAGAAGAAAACATCCCGGGAAGTGGCAGTGTCATTTTAATCCCCGAAAGTCAGATTCAAAACCAATTTTTACAAACCCTCCAAACTGCCACTCAGCAGGTTTTAATCTATTCCCCTAGATTTCCAGAATCTGGGATAAATTCGCGCTTGTTGCAAGGATTAGAAACGCTCATTAAACGCGGGGTTTCGATTCTCATAGGACAGGGAACTCTACCCAATGAATCCTCAGAAATTCCGCTCATTTCTTCCGAATGGTTGACAAAATTGGCCGCGATAAAAACCGCAGAAGGACTATCCGCTATACAAATCGTTGAGTTAGAAGCGTCTCAGGCTAAAGAAGTGCTTATTGATCGCCAGATTTATATCTGTAGTACCCAGACTTGGCTAACTTATGGCAACGATCGCCTCCCCCAGGGAGAACCTGTCTATCAAGTCACCGTTCCCGAAATCGTCACCGACGCCTATCAATCCCTCGCTACCCAATTTCAACACCGCGCCGAATTCCTGTGGCAGCAGGCAATAACCACTCAAGATCAGTCCCTCGCTACCACCTCTCTAAGTATCTGGGGTGCATTGGGGATGGCAGAAACTGCCTTACAACAGATTCAGGACCGGGAGTGGCTGGAGTTGCTCCCGATTGGGCTGAAAATCGCTTGTCAAGGCTTGCGATCGCAGCAAATGACCCCGGATTCCCCTTGCTTCCCCCAGGCGCTTTCCCAGCTATCGGAACTCACCCCAGATTTCCCGGAACTCGATCGCTTGTGCGAAGCATGGCGGCAGGTAATGGCGGTAATTGCCGATCAAGATCAGGCGATCGCCCTCCAGTTACTCAGTGCATCCATCTGGCAAAACTTTATCCGCCTAGGCATTGCATCCCAGGCAGTCGAGTCACCGAATGCCTTTATCACAACCGAACTCCCGCAACATCTGCCAACCCTTGCCAATAGTCCACCGACTGCCTCCAACAAACCTAAACGACAAAAATCTCATTAACCTTGGACCCTCCCTTCCCTGTGAGGGTTTCAGCCGTATCAGTTCCCTAACTATACAGGTTGGGAAATTCCCGACGTTATCCCGACTTTATTAAGATTAGATAAGATTATAGAAAGACTCTTGCCTAAAGTAACCGCTTCGAGATATAAAAGATTAGACTTTAATTGACTCCCTTAAAAAATTCCTAGATACTCTCTCAACTGTCACCCCTTTTGAATCATCCTAGAGGAAATAACCTTGGTATAAAATCTCAACGGTTTTACCCTAACTCGATTCAGGCATGATGACTCCGGAGCCAACCCTGCATTGAGGCTGACGCGATCGCACCATTTATCAAACCCATCCATAAGGTGAAACCCTTACCATTCCTTTGTATCTGGGGAATGGACTCGTCTGAGTGTCCTGGGACTGAGCTTGGTAGCGGCAGCCTTTTGGTGACCCGATGAAAGCCAAAAAATAGACCTTTTCAAGACTCCATGTTTTCATAACCCAATCAGCAGAGAAGGTCCACCCCTTTTCTGTTGAAACTATCCGTTTTATACCCATTTATGAACCAACAACCTAGGGACAATCAACCCGTGGGGACCACCTCTTTACTGATGCCGTCTCCCTGCGAACCTTTCCAAGATTTGATGCAAATTTTAGTAAAAATCAATGGCGAATCTCCTCGCCTCAGTCAATTTATTGCTGCCTGTGAGGTGAGAGAGTTTCAGGTTGGAGATGAATTGTTTGCCCTCGGGGAAACAAGTCCGGAACAGGTGCAGACCCTAACAGCTATCAATAGTACCTGTTACTTAATCAATCAAGGGCGAGTGCGATTATTAGGGTTTGATCCTAAACGCCAGCGAGAAACTTGTGCGATGGTCCTAGAGGCAGGAGAGAGCTTTGGCGGGGATTACTTATGGCGATCGCAGCCCCTGGGATATCGCGCCGTAGCTGCCACTGCCGGGGTTTATACTCGCCTCCCTCAAGCTGAATGGGCCGAAATTCCTCGGGTTCAAGCCTATTTGCAGGAACAAACTGCTCACCGGCAATCCCAACTCTTTCTCAAAACCCTAACCGAACTGCGATCGCTCTCTAGCCATCAGACTCGCCAACTCTTGCCCTATCTCCAAGTAAAACGCCTTCCCCCGGGTTCCTCCTTAGCCGAACTTACCCCCACCCACGAAGGTCATTACTGGCTGCGGAACGGCCAAATTCAGGGGTATAGTGACCCATCTAATCCCTCCGGTGCGGTCCAAATTCAGAACATGGGCACGAGTTGGGGATATCCCCAGGAAACCCCAGGGGACTGGATCGCTCATACAGAACTCGAAGTGCTCACCCTGCCTCGGGTCCACTGGGAATCCGCCACCGCGATCGCACCCCAGTTAGCAGGCGATCGCCCGCAAAATGGACACCGAAACGTTCCATCCGCTCTCACTTCTCACACGGCGACCCGCCAATACAGCAGTCCCTCACCGGATCACCCCCCCGCCAGCGATCGCCCTGCCAACGGACCCACCCTCTTTCCTAAACCCATCAGGCGCAGGGTTCTGGATACTTTAGCCCAATATCCCCATCTCCAACAGCACTCCACCTCCGATTGTGGTGCCGCCTGTTTGGTGATGATTGGTCAATACTGGGGGAAACGGTTTAGCCTCAACTTAGTCCGAGAAATGGCGAACGTCGGACGTTCCGGTACCTCACTCAAAAGCCTCGCCAAAGCTGCCGAAACCCTGGGATTCCATGCTCGACCCGTGCGCGCCTCCCTCAGCGGTTTAGCAGACCAACAAAATCCCTGGATTGCTCACTGGGAGGGACTTCATTATGTCGTCATCTATAAAGTCCAAGCTCAACGGGTTCTCATCTCCGACCCTGCCGAAGGGAAACGGTGGGTTCCTAAATCAGAATTTCTCAACAGTTGGACGGGGTATGCCCTTTTGCTCGACCCCACCGAACGCCTAGAAAATGCCACCAATCGAGAACGGAACCTCACGAGCTTCTTTCAGGTACTCTGGCCCTACCGCACCCTCGCCCTCCAAATTATCCTCGCTTCTATACTGATCCAAATCTTTGGCATTGTCAGCCCGTTATTCACCCAAATTATTATCGACCAAGTTGTCGTCAATAAAAGTGTAAATGCACTGACCGTTTTTTCTTTAGGAGCCTTACTGTTTGGATTAGGTAGCATGGCGATCGGGGCAACCCGCTCTTACCTTTTAGATTACTTTTCTAACCGCATTGACTTAACCCTAATTTCTGGATTTATTAGCCATACCTTACAACTCCCTCTGAAATTTTTTGAATCCCGTCGCGTCGGGGACATCATTACCCGAGTTCAAGAAAACCAGAAAATTCAACGATTTTTAATTGGTCAAGTGGTGTTAGCTTGGTTAAATTTCCTCACGGGTTTTGTCTATTTAGGCTTAATGCTCTATTACAATGCCCGCTTGACCGTCTTAGTGTTAGCACTGATCCCTCCCATCGCCCTTTTAACCTTAGTGGCAACTCCCTTTATGCGGCGTGTCTCTCGGGAAGTGTTCAATGCTTCCGCTGAACAAAACTCTTCATTAGTGGAGATGATGACAGGCATTTCTACGGTCAAAACCTCCGCAGCCGAGCAAGAGTTACGGTGGCGGTGGGAAGACCGATTAGTCACCTCTTTGAATGCCCGATTTCGCGCTCAAAAATTGGGACTTTGGTTACAAACAATCGGGGGGTTTATTGATAGTTTGGGAAATATTGCCCTGCTCTGGTATGGTTCCCTGCTCGTGATTCAAGGAGACCTCACCATTGGTCAATTGATGGCCTTTAATATGATGATTGGCCGTGTGATTTCTCCGGTTTTAGCCTTAGTCAATCTTTGGGACGAACTCCAGGAGGTTTGGATTTCTGTAGAACGGCTCAATGATGTCCTCTCCACTGAACCAGAGGAACCGCCAGGAAGCCAAATGTTAGTTCTGCCGAAACTTCAAGGGTATGTGCGGTTAGAAAATGTGACCTTTCGATATAGTGAGGAGATGGAACGCAATATCCTGGAAAATATTTGCCTAGAGGTGCAACCGGGACAAACGATCGCGATCGTGGGTCGCAGTGGGTCCGGGAAAAGTACCCTGGTCAATTTACTCCAAGGGTTATATTACCCCAGTAGCGGTCACATTTGGATTGATGGTCATGATATTTGTCGCGTTTCTCCCCATTCTTTACGCAGTCAAATGGGGGTCGTACCCCAAGAGTGCTTTTTGTTTTCCGGGACGATCGCAGAAAATATCACCCTTTTTAATGAAGACATTCCCCTCGATTCCGTCGTGGATGTGGCAAAATTAGCCGAGGCACATGGGTTTATTCAGGAGATGCCCTTGGGATATCATACCAAGGTGGGTGAGCGCGGTTCCTCCCTTTCTGGAGGGCAGCGCCAGCGCATTGCGATCGCCCGCGCATTGTTAGGCAATCCACAAATTTTGATTTTAGATGAAGCAACAAGCTCTCTGGATACCGAGTCAGAGCGCCGATTTCAGCAGAACTTGGAGCAGATTCGCCGCGATCGCACGACCTTTATTATTGCCCACCGTCTCTCTACCGTCCGCAATGCCGATTGTATTCTCGTCCTCGATCGCGGAGTGCTCCTAGAGTCCGGCAGTCATGACCAACTCATGAAACAACAAGGTCTTTACTATCATCTAGCTCAACAACAGCTTGACCTATAATATTTCTGCGAACCAATTAGGCCAACACTTAAACAACCCCTAGATTGTTCAATAGCAGATGATCAGACTAAGACGGACCCAGGATCTGAAAACCGAGTGGATGGCTTAGTGTTCCATTTTAATACTGCCTTTGATGAAGAAAAGTTACGGGGATCACAGCGGACTGGGCCAGATTTAGCCCCGTTTTGCATCACATGATCCCCGTAATTTGGCGTTGAAATCAGAGTGTAATCCGGGGAATATCCCGGTAAATATAACGTTTGGACAGAGTTTGACTCAGGAATTCGGGAAAATTTTCACTAAATTTAGAGCCCGGAAAAATACTTAAATGTAAAGATTTGTATCTGTGTCGGGGCTGAATAAAGAGGAGTAAAATACCCAGATTGGCAGTTGAATCTTGAAGTAATTATAAAATTGGTAGCTCTTGTGCCAATTTGGCAAACAAAGTCAATTTCACAGTCTAGTATATTCACTTAGATAAGGTTCCCTTCTTGCGGCTTCTTTAGAAAATCTTCACAACAAAATAGTAAGAAGATTCTCAAACAGAAGAATTTCCTCAAGAACCGTGAAGTTTAGCAGACTGACGGAAACAAGGGGGTCTAGCTATAGCACTGGAATCCGTTAAAAAATGACGGAGTTCCCCGGTTACTCAACGCAATTGAGCAAGGAAACCAGGACGATGAATCTAAATGTCCGACCTAGAGAGAACCCGAGTACAACTCAAATCCCAGAGGGTAACGTGCAACCCGACTCTCACCGGAGAGTTGTGCAGCCTCATCCGTCGAGTCCAGGCGATCGCAGCCATTCTATCTATGGGGGAATTGCTAGTGCCATCCATCCATCCGGAACAGCCCTCAATCCTGAACCCTCAGTTTGTGAGAAAACCTCCCAGCGCCGTTCTCACTGGTCGCCATCGGTTCAAGCCTTGCTGGATCAACCCACTGCGGCTTTTCCGCGTCAACTTTTAGGGGGAGGGTTAGCCTTTTGTCTCACTTTTTTAGTGTGGGCTTGGTTCGGGGAAATCAACGAAGTGGGTCAAGCCCGAGGGGAGTTGATTCCCCAAGGGAATGTATATCCAGTCCATCCGGTAGATTTAGGGCGAGTGGCAAAAATTGCAGTAACCGAGGGCAGTCCAGTGAAAGCCGGTCAAATCATTGCCGAACTCGATCCAACCCTCCCAGCAGCAGAACTCACCCGCATTGACTCGCAGTTGTCAGCCTTGGAACTGCAAGTGGCGCAAAAACAAAGTGCCATAGAAACGGCGCGTGAAGAAGCTAAAACTCGAACCCGCATCGCCGAAGCGGAGACAAAAGCCCATGAAACGGCGATCGCCCAAGGTGAGAATAATCTCCAAACCATCGAGGCGATGCTCTCCCAACAGGAGGAAGATGCGATCGCCCTCAAAGCTCGGCTCCAGGGCCTCATCCCCCTAATCTCACAATCCGAGCAACTCGTCGCCCAACTCCAAGCGGATATTCAGGCTCAAGAACAACGGCAGGAACGGTTAGTTCCCGTGGAAGAACAGACGGAACAACTCATCGCGCAATTACAAACCGATGTCATCGCTCAGGGGGAACGACGAGAGTTTTTAGAACCTCTGGAACAAAAAAGTCAGGAACTGATCGCACAATTAACGGTGGATATTCAAGCCCAGGAAGAGCGGTTAGAACGACTCAAACCGTTGGTAGAGGAGGGGGCATTGTCCAAAGAAAATTTGTTTCAGTCGGAACAAGCCCTGCGCGATCGCCGAAATGCCTTGATTCGCGCCCAAATGGCGGAAGCGAGTCAAGCCAAAGAGCGGTTATTTGAGGCAGAACAAGCCCTGCGCGATCGGCAAAATGTCTTGACAAGAGCGCAAATTTCTGACGTTACCCAAGCCCAAGAGCGACTGTTTGAAGCCGCACAAACCTTGCGCGATCGCACCTCGGCTGCCCTGCGATCGCAACTGTCAGAAGCTGCTCAAGTGCGAGAGCGTGTATTTGAAGCGGAACAAGCCTTGCGAACCCAAAACCAGCGAATTACCGAAACCCAAGGTAAATTTATGCAAGCCCAAGAAGACTTAAATCGGTTACAACTCCAGTTAACCCAAAAGCAAACCGAAGCGGAACGGATTCAACTGGAATCTCAGCAACGCATTGAACAACTCGCACTTGAATTGAGTACCCTTAAAGCTGAAATCGTTGATACCCAAAATCGACGGACAATGGCAAAAGCTCAACTCAACAACCGATTTTTATATGCACCCATTGATGGAGTCGTGATCTCCTTAGATCTCAAGAACCCCGGAGAAGTCGTACAACCGGGACAACAAATCGCGGCGATCGCGCCCAATAATGTTCCTCTCGTTCTCTCTGCCAGTGTCAGCAACCCCGATGCCGGGTTTATGGAAACCGGCATGAGCGCTCAAGTTAAATTGGATGCCTATCCCTATCAGCAGTATGGCATGATTGCTGGAACAGTCACCTCGATTTCCCCTAACACCAAACCTGATCAACAGTTAGGAGATGTTTATAAAGTAGAAATTGCCCTAGAGCGCAACCACGTCATCGAAAATCAAAAACCCATCTATTTTAAAGCGGGTCAAACCGCCAATGCAGACATCATCATTAAAAAACGCCGCATCCTTGATCTATTCCTAGATCCCATTCGGCAACTCAAAGAAGATGGACTTAATTTCTAGCCCTTTTTATAATCCCGTACCCATCAGGAGAACTTGACCATGACTTATCAAATGTCTTATGCCAACAATCAAATGAATAAGGTGATGACACAAGAACAATTCGATTTAGTTGTAGAAGCTATTCTATCTGGAAAGTATTCTTGGGCTTGTGTATTAATTCTCCGCTTTGGCGGCTATAATCCACTTCACTATATTCCCTATCGAACCTACAATCGGTTAATGAAAGAACAGCGCCTCGGTCGGACTGAAAGTGGTCACCGAGCCAATGAAAACGACTCCGAAGCTGAACCCACCCGCACCCTAGCCGTCAAAGATTTAGCCTATGTCGAAATTCTGGACAAGCAACTCCAAGGGGTCAAAGGGGGTGCCAGTTATCTACCCCTAGATTCTGAGCAACAGTCTATTTTTTTAGAAACTTGGTGAAATTAGATTTAAAACCTACTCACCTAAATTAATTTACAAAACACGCTGAATATCCAATTTTTCAATTTTCTTAATTCTTGAGCCATCAACTGCTTGATTTGGGATTAACCTCAAAATCAAGCAGCTTTTTTTGACAATTCACGAAGATTTAGTTACTTCATAAAATCAGTTCAGAGGGGCGATATTTCACCCCTCTGAATCGCTAATTATGTTTAGTTTTAGCGGGTAGCGCAAACCTTTTTTACGCATAAAACTTGCCAAAATGGCAAGCAAACCCCGAGAAAACTGACTATTATAAAGACAGTTAACCTCCTGGTTGAATCTCAAAAGAACTTGCCAAAATGGCAAGCAAACCCCGAGAAAACTGACTACTATAAAGACAGTTAACCTCCTGGTTGAATCTCAAAAGAACTTGCCAAAACAGTAAGAGAAAACTGGAGTTTTAACCCTCAATAAATTAGGAAATTAGCGAACAAATCCAAAAGGAGAAAGCCATGTTTATTTCTGACTTAAACTACGTTGAAAATCTTTCTGAATCTACTTCAATTCAAGGGGGTACTTACTCTCTTCCGTCCTCAATGATTTTCCGTTCGTATGTTGAATCTGATATTGTTTCAGTGAATTTTAATTCATTAAACAATTTTTCCACTAACGTCAACTCTCCATATACCTTGACCAATAGTGCATCCGCTGGGGCAAAAGGCGATGCTATTAATAACTTCGGTCTCCCCTCTTACTCCTTCACTAAAGCAGACACGGTTGCTGTGACTCAACTGTGGGGTGGTTCATTCTCTGCTAGCACCTCTGCTGCGGTAATCAACCCTGCTTTTTAGCTATAACTTGAACTAGCTCAACTGCTGAAAGCTCTAATAAATAATTGAGCTTTCAGCAGTTTATGTTTTTACCAGTAGAATGATTTGTTCAATTCAGCTAGGATTATGCCTTCAGCAGAATGCTTAATATTTCCACCTCACCACCTTCCTAACAGGGGTAGTATTCGACCAATTAATCTTGAAAATACAGTTGTCAAAAAATATCATATAATAGTATTAAATAAATTTTTGGTTTAAGGGAATATTCTCTCTTTAGAAAGGAAGTAAAGTCATGAATAATCTTGCTAAATCGGGGCTTGATTCAGTTGCCATTATTAATTCTCTGAAAAAAGAAATTCGGATTCGGGAAGTTTATCAAAAAATATTATTTCAACAAATTATCGACAGGAGCGCAAAGGAACGTGGTATTGAGGTTACGCCGGAAGAAATTCAAATTGACGCCGAACAGTTTCGGGTTAAAAATCGAC
>CBFGOM010000011.1:0-54957 GCA_965650385.1 uncultured Oscillatoriaceae bacterium | reverse complement strand
TAATTTTCCTCCATGATTGTCGGCGATAATTTGATGACTGATATATAATCCTAGGCCGGTGCCAGTACCGACAGGTTTGGTGGTATATAAGTATTCAAAAACTCGGGCCATGACTTCCTCTGTCATGCCCGGACCGTTATCAGCAATGGAAATCGCCACGCGATCGCCCTCCAGAGGGTAAGTGCGAATCGTGATGATATTGGGCTGGTTCTTCATCATTTCCGCCCAATCCCGTCCAACACTGGCCTCATCCAGCGCATCAATGGCATTGGCAATTAAATTCATAAAGACTTGATTCAGTTGTCCCGGATAGCAAATAACGGGAGACAATTCTGCATAGTCTTTTTTAACTTCTATAGCCGGTCTGACTTCACTAGATTTTAATCGATGTTTTAAAATTAACAGGGTACTATCGATGCCATCATGAATATTAAATGGAATCTTGGTCGTCGTATCTGACCTAGAAAAGGTGCGTAATGAATTACTTAAATAACAGATGCGCTCACTCCCCTCTTTCATCGAGGCAATCACTTCGGGGACATCATTCACAATATAATCTAAGTCAATTTCGTGAATTTTCTCAGCAATATCTTCTCCAGGTTCCGGAAACTTCCCTTGATAGGAGTGGATGAGTTCAATGAGTCCATTCAGATAGTCTTCGGCAATTTCAATATTACTGGCAATAAAACCTACAGGATTATTAATTTCATGGGCAACCCCGGCCACTAATTGGCCCAAGGCTGTCATTTTTTCATTTTGGATCATTTGGGTTTGAGCATCCAAGAGTTTTTTGCGGTCTTCTCTAAGTTTTTGGACTTGACTTAAAGCTCTATTTATGGTGATTTCTAAATCTTCAAAATCGATGGGTTTAGTCAGAAAATCAAACGCCCCACGATTCATGGCGGTTCTAATATTTTTCATGTCGCTGTAGGCGGACACAACCACGGTTTCGATGCTCGCATCGAGTTCGCGGATTTTTTCTAATAAGGTCAAGCCATTCATTTGGGGCATATTGATATCGGTAATGGTTACCTTGATTTCGGCGTAAGATTGTAAGGCTTCCAAGGCTTCTACCCCATTACCCGCAAAGACAAATTCATATTGTTCTGAGCGAATTTGCTTGCGAAATTGCCTTCTAATTAATTTTTCAAAAGAAGGTTCATCATCTACAAATAAAATTTTAGGTGGCATAGCTTACTCCGATAATAGGGATTAAAGGGTGATTTGAAAAGGATGATTTTAAGGGGTTAGGTAGCGGGGTTAGTTTGGGGTAAGATAATCAGGAATTCAGTATGATCTCCGGGGTAACTACTCACATCCATCTGTCCGCCATGCTGTCCAACAATAGTTTCATAGGTTAAAGATAAACCTAACCCCGTGCCTTCTCCGGTGGGTTTGGTGGTAAAAAAGGGATTAAAGATTTTATCCAGGATATCCTCGGGAATCCCAGGACCATTATCTCGGATCCGGATTTCTACTCCGGGGGCCCTCGCTGGTTCGGTGGGGCGATCGCCGGTGGTACAGGTTTTTATGATGAGGGTGGGGCGATATCCATCGGGATCAGCTTGGTATTTCTCATACAGGGCATAACAGGCGTTGTTGACCAAATTCAGAAAAGCACGGCTCATATCCTGGGGTACAATATAGATCTCACTGATTGATTCATCATAATCGGTTTCGATCGCGATCGAAAAATTCGGGTCTTTATTCTGGTAACTGTGGTAAGCTAACTCGATGGCCTCACTTAAGATCGAATGCAGATTGACCCGCGATCGCTGACCTCGTTCCGCTTGCGACAGTAGCAACATTCCTTCAACAATTTTTTCGATTCTTTCGCCATGCTGTTTAATATCTACAACGCTATCTTTGAGGTCGGTCAACGTTTCATTCAGGTATTCTAAATCTAATTCTTCTAAATTTTCGGGAGGATTATCCAATTCTTCTATCAGTTCTTCGGTTAAATCCACAGAAATGGAAGCAAAGTTATTGACGAAGTTAAGAGGATTTCTAATTTCATGAGCAATGCCTGCGGCTAAGGACCCCAAAGAAGCCAATTTTTCCTGGGCAATCATTTGTTTTTGAGCTGCTTTTAACTGTTCCAGGGTGAGTTTAAGTTGTTGATTTTTATCTCGTAACTCCACCGTTCGCTGTTCGACTTTCACCTCTAACGTTCGGGAATACTCTTCGATTTGTTTATAGGACAACTGGAGGTTTTCTAACAGGGTATAGCCAATGGTGGCGATCGCCGACCCCATTAATGCTAACAAGGGCGGAACCAGGGGAATCCACCAACTCAGCATAAATGCACTATAAACACTGACGAGTAACACAAAACTAGCCAGGGAAATCATAACCCCAGTCCGGGGAAAAGAAATATAAGGTAACCCTTTAATATCTCGCCACTGACAGGTAAATCCCGCCCCAACGACTCCCCACAGAAAAATCCACAGCCATTCTATCCCCTCAGATGCGGTGTGAATGTTCGATTCACCTTCTAGGGCCGCTGCAATCAAATGACTCGTTAAATTGGCATGAATTTCTATCCCCGCCATCGATTCCGGAATCCCCGATAACGTATTACTATAAGGGGTTAGTGAGAAATCTTTCAGACTAATTGCCGTCGAACCAATCAACACAATGCGATCGCGCATTAAATCCGGAGGAATTCGATTTTCTAACACATCCATCAAAGAGACGCTTTCAAAACTCCCCTGGGGACCGCGATAGTTTAAAAAAATTTGATAGCCTTCCTCTGAGGCCCGGACATAACCGCCATCATACGCATTAAAGGGGGAAAATACGGTTTTTCCTAATTTAATGTGAATCTCATCTTTCATTTCGGGAGTAATCCCTTCTCCCTCAAGATAAATCATGGCTAACTTAAATGCCAAGCTAAAGACGAGCGTACCCTCTTCATCACTCAAATATAAAAAGCCCCGACGAATTTTATTATCCATATCCCAAGGAAAATCATTCGCCCCCACTTGATCGAGACCATTCAGAATGGGTGAAGGTGCAATCTCCGCTTGCTGTTGATTTCCTACAACTTTGCGAATTCCAATCAAATTCGGTGTTGTTTCAAATACCTTTTTTAATTGTTCAAACCCGGGTTCTACCGGCAGATCCCGATAAATATCCAAGCCGATCGCCTTCGGATTTTGAGCCTTTATTTTCTCTAATAATTCGGCCAAAACCTCATCGGGGATCGGCCAAGTTCCTACAGTCGTCAAGTCATTTTCATTAATTCCAACAATCAAAATCCGGGGGTCTGGGGGCTGCACAGGCCGCATTTGAAATAATAAATCCAGGGTTGATAATTCTAGGGCCTGTAATACCCCACTCATTCTCAGCAAAATCGCCAATCCTGCTACAGTCGGAGCAAGGATTGACACTTTGCGCCATTCCCAAATTTTTTGCTTAACCTTGGCCCACATAGAATTAAGAATTAAGAATTAAGAATTAAGAATTAAGACCGCCGAGAAGTTCAATTCTCAATTCCTAATTCTTAATTACTACCAGGGACTACCAATCATCGTAAAGCCCGCCCAATAATAGGGGTGTCTTAACTCTCGATTCCCGAGGCGTGAAAGCTCCGGTGGGAGTTCTACATTTCCGAACGATCCGACCAAGGCCCCATTTTTCAGATGCACAGTCCCACCAATCATGGCGATTTGCGCTCTCCTCAATGCCTCTGCCTTAATCGGGGCCGATCGCAAGTTTTGGTAAAACTCGCTCATCAGTCCCAAGGTCCCTGCGTCATTAGCGTACCAAAGACTCGCTACGGCTGATTTAACCCCAGCTTGCACCGCTAATCCAGCAAAGCCAAATTCGGCTTCTAAATCTCCGATC
Source organism: uncultured Oscillatoriaceae bacterium (assembly GCA_965650385.1). GTDB lineage: Bacteria > Cyanobacteriota > Cyanobacteriia > Cyanobacteriales > Laspinemataceae > Laspinema. Next base: position 51,108 of record CBFGOM010000011.1, on the reverse strand, counting down.
GCCGTGCGACAAGCGGACAGCACTAACAATTCTACGGGCGGGTCGTTCCATTTTAACTGCTGCATCCTGTCTAGGTGTAATTTTTCCCCCCATAACTGGAGGTAGGAGTTATCCCGTGCCCCTGAGTTAAATTGGCCGTGGGTCGCGAGGTGAATGATCCCAAACGGTTCTTGTCCGCGCAGTTCTTGCAAGTTATCCAGGGTCACCGCTTCGTTCAGGAAGGCTGCACCGGGCCATAAATGGTTAACAATGGTATCAAGTTCCACAGGCACTGCTGGTAACGGATATTGGTCAGAAAATTCTGACAATCCCATCGCTAAGACTTCCGTACTTTTCCAGTTGCTATAACGAGCATCGGTTAAATGGAGGCTAGGAATTAAGGTGAGGCTGTATTTTTCGACTAAAAACTGATCCCCATCATGTAATGCGGCAATGGGGAGCATCCGCAATCCCGCATCCATACTAAAAATAGTCGTCTCAATTCCCAACCGTTTGAGGTCGGGTTCTAAGGGGGCAATGATCCATTGATAAAGTTGCTGGGCCGGGGCTAAATAACTGGTGGTGCGCCGTCTGGATACATTACCAATTTCTCCCTGCAAACGCTCTACTTCCTGGAAAAGAACGGTTTGATTGGCTTCCGGAACACTTTTGTAAATCGGTTTGCCGATGCTGGGAATTAAGACTAAATCTAATTGCTCATTTCGAGAAAAGACATAAATCAGCCCAGCATTTTTCCCTGTTAGATTTTCCATGTCCCGAAGCTTATTCTGGATGGCCTCAAAGGATAAATAAGGAAGATTAATATTCTGCCCTAAATAGTCCTCAAAGTCCTCACTAAATACGCGATCGCCCATTTCAATCGCCTGTTCTATTTCACCAGAATCTAGCAAGCGATCCACGTCGCTGCGATTGTTCAACTGGAGAATTGCCGGTTGATTCAAAATATCGGAAACCGCTTGTTCACTCCTTTGTTCGAGTCCCCTTGACTCCATAAACTGATCGCCTAGGGAGGGTGTCCAAGGATAGCCTGTTTCGCTCAAGGACGGAACATTCAGGGGTGCGGGTTCTGCTGGAACTGGAGTGGCGATCGGCGGTGCAGATAAGCCCCCCCCACCCTGAGTGTCTGGTGCTTCCACCACAGGAATCGGGGCCGGTTCTGCTACGGGAATCGGGGCCGGTTCTGCTATGGGGGCAGGTTCTACTACGGGAATTGGGGCGGGTTTTGCTACGGGAACTGGGGCCGGTTCTGCTACGGGGGCCGGTTCTGCCACGGGAACTGGGGCTGGTTCTGCTACAGGGGCCGGTTCTGCCACGGGAACTGGGGCTGGTTCTGCTACAGGGGCTGGTTCTGCCACAGGAACTGGTTCATTGATATCCGGGTCCGGAGAAGTCGGATCACTGGGTTCAGGGGTTGGTGTTTCCGTTGGACTCTCTGCTTCCGGTGGTAATGGCAAGGGGTCGATTTTGGGGGCGGGTTTGATCACTGGGGTAACAAAGCTGTCTTCCTCCGGTGGAAGTGAAAGCGTCACATTTTCAATGTTGAAGACCCCGTTAGTACCCGTGGCCGTATTTTCGGGGAGATCAACAGTCACTTCCCCCGTATAATTGGAATAATCCAGGCGATCGCTCCCGGCTGCCCCGTCTATTCGGCCAAACCGTGCCCCATCGAGAAACGCGAACGTATCACTGGCACTGCCGCCGGTCAAGTTTTCAATATTTTCAAACCTCATGCCGTTGGGATAGCCGCTGAGAGTGCCTCGCCCCGGACCGGTGAGAGTCCAGGTGGTATTTTGGTTGGGACCTGTGAGCGTCTCTCCACCGGCGATCGTCACCGGCTGATTAAAATCAAATCCATTATCTAACGTGATATTTCCGGTACTGTCTGGATTGCCGATGATAATTGAGCTAAATCCATTTGTGAGAGATTCTAGCAGGTTATCCCCTAATATTAAAGTGTCATTCGGTAAGTTATTGTTGTTCGGTGCGATCGCAATATTTCTATCTGCTGAACCCGGTTCTATCACCAGTCGTCCGCGCCCGGTTGCGGAACTGTTGCCCTCTGTCTCAATGGCATTAGCTCTCACATTGAGATTGTTCGTGTTGATGTTGCCGCGCAAACGCAGGGTTCCCGTGCTGGCATCTAGGTTGATTGTTCCTGCTGTTGCATTGGAATTCGTGGACATATCCCGGGTTATGATATCTCCTCCATCAGTATTCAGCTCGATTGTTCCCCCATCTCCCGATGCTGAAGAGGCATCGATAATCGCATTTCCAGTTTGGATGGCGATCGAGCGCCCCCCCCCGGCGGTGAGAATAATATCTCCCCCAGTTCCTTCACCGTTTGCGTTGGCAATAATCGATCGGGTTGTAATGTCTCCATTTTCAGTAGTTAGGCGGATTGTTCCCCCATCCCCAGAGGCGGAAGACGCATCTAAAATCCCATTTCCAGTCCCGATGTCGATCCCGCCGACACCTCCCGCACTCAGGATAATATCTCCGGCAGTTCCTTCCCCATCGGATTTAGAAATGATCTCTCCTGCGGTAATATCCCCAGTCTCAGTCGTCAGGGTGATGTTTCCCCCGTCTCCAGATGCGGAAGAGGCATCTAAGTTACCCGGTTGGATCGTAATCGCCCCAGTTCCTCCCGCATTCACGGTAATATCTCCCCCGGTCCCCGAACCTGTAGATTGAGAAATTAACTCACGCACTTGAATATTTCCATCGCTACTGGTGAGGGAGATTTTCCCCCCATTCCCTTCTGCGGAGGTATCAATAGTGGTAACGGTGATATTGGCGCCGAAAATGTCAATATCTCGCGCTTCAGCCCGGATCTGGCTGGATGGATTCATTACAAACGCGCCGGTACCTTCGTTGTCCGCATCTGCCCGAAATACAATGGGTTCCCCGAGAACAAATTCCAGGGAAACATTATTGGCAATCTCGATATTATTCGTTGCTTCTAGGATGATATTGCCGGTTTGATTTTGAAGAGTTTCGGCAGAAATTGTAATCGTTTCCTCTGCAAATTGATCGGCATCACCGGATAAAATATTCGGCAGTAAATCTACTACGTTGGATGGGTCATCCTCCCCATTAGAAATGATAATATTCAAGGGATCAAGGAGTAGGGTTCCGGAACTCCCGTGAGTGGCGCTGACATTAACGACCCCTTCAAAAATGAGGTGTTCTTGGCCTGAAACTTCTACAAATCCCCCATTTTGAGAGGGCGCTAAGGGGTTGGAGCCTCCTTGAGCGCTAATGTTGCCATAGAATCCGGTGACGCGATCGCTCCAGACAATGGCACGCCCCCCATTCCCGGTACTCAGAGCATCTACTCGAATGGTGGAATCAGGGCTGATTAAGGTGCGATCGGCAGTGGGCAATCGGCTTCCGCCTTGAAAATCGCCACCGAGATAGACTTCGCCTCCCCCATTAGCACCTGAAGCATTGATTGTGGAGGCGATCGCCCCAATTTTTTCCCCTCAAATCGTAACCGTTCCCCCAGTTTGTCCCCCATCCGCAACGGAAATCTCACCGCTGACAAGGGTGGTTCCTGGATCAGTGGATAAGGATAAATTGGAACCCGTCAGGGTAATCGTTCCATCAGGATTTACCACAGCCCCTCGGGCGTGTCCCTGGGCGAGATTTCCTTGGGTGAGTAGTTGGGGTAGTTGTAGGGGAGAAATTCCGGTTTCGGTACTCGGGGCGATCGCCTGGAATTCGAGACTGAGCAGCATTCCTTCCTGAGACAAGCGGACGCGATGGGGTCCTGGAACACTGGCGATTGTAATGTTGCCTCCGGGGGCGGTTAAGGTTCCCGTATTCAGGACCGTTCCCCCCATCAGGGTAATATTTTCCCCAAACCCTACCGTCAAATCTCCAGCATTGACCAAACTCCCGCCCTGAGATTGAGTAAAATCAAACTGATTGGGGGACCCGGTGAGGTGGGCATAGGCAGAGGCCCCCAATACCTCAAAACTCTCTCCTGAGTTAAATCCGAGCGAGTTCGCAGTGGTAGCAAAAAAGGACCCCGTGAGGTTTAACTGAGCGGTAGGACCAAAAAGGATGCCTGCGGGGTTGATTAAATATAGATTGGAGTGGCTGCCGCTGACTTGCAGCAGCCCTTGAATTAGAGAAGGGTTGCCCCCGACAACCCGAGTGAAGATATTCTGGATGTCGGGATTTGCCAAAAAATTAGCCGTTTGACCAGGTTCTAAACCAAAGCGCTCAAAACTATGGAAGAGATTGGAGCCATCACTGGAGGGACTGCCCCCGTGGATATCAAAGCGATCGCCATCAGGGGTAACTTGGGTTCCGGTTCCATCAACAGCGGGAATCATCGATTGAGTCCGTCCCACTTCCAGGAAAACGCCCCACCAACAGACTACAGCTAATAGGGTACCCGGGCCAATTACCCATGATGACTTCATGCCATTACTCCTGACTGATTTGAGTTGCATCAACTAGGGGTTCTGTTGCGAAATCCCCCAATTCCACAGAATCCAGAAACTGCTGCCACCGAGCAAACAGGAGCGTATCCTCGGGATTGTCCCGGCGCATTTGAGCCAGAAGGGTTAGAGCATCATGCCAAATCCCTGCTTCTGCATAGATGGAAACCCGAGTGCTTGGGGTTGTGGCATTTTTGAGTTCTGAAGCGATGGTTTCATCGGGTTCCACTCGTTCGATCCAGCCATCTACCACAATATCCCCGGTGCGATCGCTCGCATCGCAGACCATTTTCAAGTACCAATGATAACTTTTTCCCGGATTTAGGGTAGTGGCATCATTCACAGGTAAACTGTGACTAATAATCCCCCCTTGGGGAATCTGGATTTTGGCTTGATAAACCACATTTTCCTCGTTCTCCCCATCAACCAATTCAAACTCTAAGGTTTGGGGGCCTGAAGTCGGCACATACCAATATAAGGTCGGATTTGCGGCCAAAGTCAAAGGCATCGCATCTCCTGGAGTTAAGGCCGTCAAAGGTTTTTGACCCGCTTGATAGGTTCCACAGCCTCTAGTGCCGCCTTCTGCGGTCCGTTGCGGTGCACCGCGATCGGGTGGGTTGAAGGATTGACTCAGTAACCAAGGACCCGCAGGGGTTCGAGAGAGGGAATCAGGTTCAGTTTGGGCCTTAGCCTGCAAATTCAGGCCCGGACTCATCACCATTCCCAAGCATAACGCCACTGAAAATGTGGTAACTTGTTTTAACGATTTGTTCCAAAGCATAATACGGAAGCTCCCTTCATCTAATCAAATAATTGCGATCGCCCCTAACACCGACTTCCCCTGGGGGAAGATTGTCACGCCTGCTTTAATACGGGTAATAAAACCTACCCTTTCTGTTATGCCAATAATTATTGGTATCGTCAATACGCAATTTAGAATTTACAACTCAAGATAGAGGTAGAGTCGGGCCTTTTACCCTAACTCTAGTGTAGATCTCCTCCTGGGAGGTGTGTAAACTTTCCGACACCCCTATCTAATCTCTGTTCCGGTTTGAAGTTTGGGCAGAACTTTCAATCCAGTAGCAGAAAACTTTATCAAGTTAGGGCCAATTGGCTATCCTCATGATCCAGGTTAGCGGATCCTGTAAAAATAGAGGGTATCCCTTGTCGTATCAACCCTCCTCCACTCACTTGTGTATCAATAAAGTGACGAAATTTTTAAATTATTTGAGACACACCCCAGAGACTTTAGGATAATTTCAACCCTATAAACCTCCACCTTTATTATAAATCTTGAAAGCCGCTATTGTCTTCAGTATTTTTACTGATTTAGGCTCTTCATGGGGTTAAGTTTTAATTAAAAATCTAACCCTATCAATTCCCTCCCGGCTTAATTTTAAAAACAACTAAAAATTTAATAAATTTTGATTAAAACTATGTTATTGTCTGTCGAGTAAAAGAACTCATGTAAGCCCCGACAACAGCGCTAACCTAGGGGGGTTGTACCTAAACCATTGCCCAGCTACTCCGATTCAATACACAATCCCTTCGCAAAAACAGACCCCAATAATGTAGTATAATTGTAGTAAATTGTTGCTACATTTGCTCTGGCCCAGAATTTCAAGAATTTCAACAATTGGGGGCGGTGAAGACTGAACTTTGAAAGTTGAATGTCATTGGACCGCTTGCAAAATTCTCTCCAGGGGATTGACATTTTTAAGCAGGGGGAAAGGGGCATCAATCCATTATTTTGGAAGCGGCTATTAAAAAAGGGCGATCGCAACGGATCGCCCTTTTTAATCAAACTACTAAATCCTACCAAATTCGGTGGGTAAAAGTCAGTTTTTGCTTTTACCCTGCGCCGGTGGACTTACCCTTCACCAAAGCCGAAGAAAGCGTCTACCTGGGTGGAGTCCCACCCTTGAGATTTCCGGTTTTCAACGATAGACCTAAAGAATGCCGTCTTTTTTTGCCATCGACAGCATGAGATCCACAACCCGGCAAGAATAACCCCATTCATTGTCATACCAGGACACAATCTTAAAGAAATTCGAGTTCAGTTCCATTCCGGCACCCGCATCAAAAATGCTTGAATGAGAATCCCCGACAAAATCAGTAGAAACCACCTCATCCTCGGTGTAACCCAAAATTCCTTTGAGTTCGCCTTCCGATGCCGCTTTCATCGCTGCGCAAATTTCTTTATAGCTGGTTGCCTTGGTGGTCCGGAAGGTCAAATCTACCACCGACACATCCGGAGTGGGAACGCGGAATGCCATCCCCGTCAGTTTACCTTTCAACTCCGGTAACACCAGGGTCACTGCTTTCGCGGCACCCGTAGCAGCAGGAATAATATTTTGGGCGGCCCCCCTGCCACCCCGCCAGTCTTTTTTACTGGGTCCATCCACCGTGGGTTGAGTCGCCGTCATGGCGTGCACCGTCGTCATTAGCCCTTCACTAAAGCCAAAATTATCATTAATCACCTTAGCAACTGGCGCTAGACAGTTCGTGGTGCAACTGGCATTAGAAACCACAGTATCTTTCGCCGGGTCAAACGTTTCGTGATTGACCCCAACGAGAAAGGTCCGTACTTGGTCTGGGTCTTTTGTGGGTGCCGAAATCACGACGCGCTTGGCACCGCCTTTGATATGTTTAGAAGCCCCTTCTAGGGTCGTAAACAGTCCAGTAGACTCGACCACGTAATCGGCACCGACTTTACCCCAAGGCAGTTCCGTTGGATCTTTGATGGCGGTACAGGGGATAAACTTGCCGTCAATCTCAATTCCCTCGGGAGTCGCTTTGACTGTCCCGGGAAATTTCCCTTGGGTTGAGTCATGTTTGAATAAATAGGCCAGGTTATCCGAAGGAACCAGGTCATTAATCCCCACAAATTCAAGATTGGGATTGTTAATTCCGGCACGTAAGACTAGACGTCCAATCCGTCCAAATCCATTAATCCCAACTTTTAAAGTTCCCATGAACTACATTCCTCTGTAAACAAACAACTTGTACTTTAGCAGCAATCTTCCCGGGTTCGTGCTATTCGAGCGACATAAGGTCAAGCTTTTAAGACTTTTGAGAGATTGTATTTCTTTAGAAAGACTTTAGAAATCGACCCGTTCTCCAGAAAAGTCACCCGAGTTTCACTCTGAAAGGTCAGGAATTACCTAGAAAAACTGCCTGAATCAATCGGTGAGAAGGATTATTTTGAGTGAGAGAATCAGGGAAGGAGGTTGATTCAGATGACCGATATCCTTGATTCTCTACTTTCCAATTCAGTTATTCAAAGCTAGGACCGGCGTCGATAATCTCCTGACTAGCGGTGGTAAAGCGTTTGAAGTTATCGACAAACCGTCGGGCTAGTTCTTTGGCTTGGCGATCATAAGCCTCTTTATCCGCCCAGGTATTGCGCGGGTCGAGAATCTCACTGGGTACACCCGAAACGGCTTCCGGAATCAACATTTTGAAGAGGGGATGAGGATGACAGATGACGTGATCCAGTTCGCCGCTGAGGGCCGCTGATACCATTGCCCGAGTATATTTAATCTGAATCCGACTACCGACGCCATAAGGACCGCCAGACCATCCGGTATTGACGAGATATACGGAGGCGGTAGCATTATGTTTCCGCAGACGTTCACCCAACATTTCTGCATAGACGGTAGCGGACAGAGGCAGGAAGGGTTTTCCGAAACAGGCAGAGAAGGTGGCTTCGGGTTCGGTAATTCCTCGTTCTGTTCCGGCGAGTTTGCTAGTATAGCCGGACATGAAGTAATACATCGCCTGCCGGTTCGTCAGTTTGGCGATCGGAGGCAAGACGCCAAAGGCATCCGCTGAGAGGAAAATCACTGCCGTGGGATGTCCACCGACACTGGGAAGGACTACATTCGGAATATAGTCAATGGGATAGGCAACCCGGGTATTTTCGGTCAAGCGACCATTATCGTAATCGGGATGACGAGTGACGGGATCAAGAACAACATTTTCCATCAAGGCACCAAAGCGGATGGCATCCCAGATTTGCGGTTCGTTTTCTTTAGACAAGGCGATCGTTTTTGCATAACATCCGCCTTCAAAGTTAAAGATACCCTCTTCTGACCAACCATGTTCGTCATCCCCAATCAAACGACGGGTCGGATCTGCCGAAATCGTCGTTTTACCTGTACCGGAGAGTCCGAAAAATAAGGCGGTATTGCCCTTGTCATCCATGTTGGCTGAACAGTGCATCGGCAGGACGTTCCGCTTGGTCATAAAGTAGTTCATCAAGGAGAATACAGATTTTTTGATCTCCCCGGAATATTTAGAACCGCCGATAATGACGAGTTTTTGAGAAAAGTTGACGACGATAAAGGCTTCGGAGTTGATGCCGTTGATTTCCGGGTCACCTTGCAAACCGGGAACCGCAATTACCGTGAAATCTGCTTGATGGTTGGCGAGTTCTTCATCTGTGGCGCGAATGAAGAGTTGATGGGCAAATAGATTTTGTGAGGCGTATTGGTTGATGATTCTCACGCCGACGCGGTAGTTCGGGTCGCATCCGACATACCCATCAAACAGATATAAGTCTCGACCCTGGACATAGGACAGCACTTGTCGATAGAGGCGTTTGAAGTTTTGTTCAGAAATTGGAACGTTGAGCTTGTTCCAGTGGATTTCGTCCCGGCTGTTCGGTTCATCGACGATAAATTTATCATTGGGAGACCGTCCGGTATATTTCCCGGTATTAATACAAAGTGCTCCATTATCCGCAAGGATGGCTTCCGCCCGGGCTAAGGCGTGCTCGACCAAGGTGGGAATGGCGAGGTTACGATAGACATGGCCGAGGTTTTTCATCCCTAGGGCTTCTAGTCCGTAGGTTTTGGGGGTTTGGTCATGTTCTAAGGTTAAAGATTCTTTCATGGTGGTTAGGGCTTCGTTATAGGCCAAGGTATTCTTAATGGTCTTAGATGCGGCTACGTCTTGATAGGTATTGCGGGTGGACCGGGTTGTTTCTTCCATGTTTTGTTTTGGGGATATGTTGTAGTTTTGATCGCTCATTTGTTGGTCCTCGTTCTTTACAATGCCAATAATTTGTGTTGAGACTAGCGTTGCGTTTACGTTGGGCGTTAACTGGGATACATTAGCAACTATTTTGTTGTGAAACTTTTTGAGTTGTCCGCGTTTGAGAAATTTCTCGATTTCTTCTGATCCGGATGTTAATCTGCTACTTCTTGCCCTAAATAGATTAAGGACTTTAACGGATCTCCTAATACTTTAGTTTACGGTCTCTTGGCGGGGAGTCTCATCCCGAGAGGATTCCCTCGATGAAAGCCTCTGAACCCTGAGTTTAAGGTCGTTCCCCTTTTTTGGTTCATGGGGACTGGGATGGAAGCCGATCGGGTGTTCTACAGTTTAAGAAATTACCTGGGTTGGGGTTGAAGTTGCAGGGTTTTATCTTGGGCTTTCCAGCTTATCATAAGCGAATTAATGCCTTTAAATAATTACAAAATATTACAAAATTGGGCCTAATGTTATGCCGTCGGTTCTGGGATAACTTTTCTAGGTTTAAATATTTTTTTTGAAAGACGGTAAAGGGCAATATCCATCAGCTATGTAGCCCCTATTAAGTCTAAAAGTTTGCAAGTGTTCTCACGCAAGAACTAGATTGAATAACAAGAAACAATAACATTTGTTACATAAGTTTATCAAAAAAGTCGTGGATTGCCCGTTTTTTTGTTAAACTTAGCAAATGTGTTTCTTTTTGGAGACACAAGGGGTTGTCCTAAAAGAAAGAGTAGATTCAGGCTAGACAGTAAGCTGAGATGGGCTTGGCAAGCGCAGTAAACCTGGCCGATCGCCTCACACGCCCAATTGTTAACAGCAGATTAAAGAGCGAGGAAGAGTTAGTTTAGGATAAAATGGAATCGGGGATAACACCGAGGCATTAGTATAGCGGTGAGTATAGAGTTCAAGATCAATTAAAGGTAAAGGACGAGAGTCGTAACCCCACCCTTATGGTAGAGTCGGAACTGCAGCGGATGTTAGTGGCCCTTGGGCAGATGACCAAAGGGGAACTACACCTGGATTTGGAAGGTGTGCCTCTGCAACCGTTAATCTGCGATCGCCAGGTATCTGGAGACTGCTTCGCCCGATGGAGGCGCAACGCTTTTGAAGTGGCGATCGCAGATGACGCGATGCGATCGCAATTGTTCATTCACTCAGAAACCGGGCAGCAAATCCACGACCACGGCTCATAATTTTAGGGAAAACTTTTTAAAGTATTGGTCTTTCCAGTATAACGGAACATCGTGAAAAATGCAAGGATTAATCCCCCTTGATTTTACCATCCCTCTACGATAAATATTAAACCCTTCCCCAGAAAATCTAGGATATTTCACCAGACGCTTGACACGAGTGAACACCCAGGCTGTAGCAGTTATTTCCCAACCCAGAGTACCCGTGAAAGCTTCTTCCATCGGCCTTCAGACCCCGGCAGTTTGTTGATTTTTTATAAAAAAAAGAATAAAACGAAAAGTACATTGAATTATGCGCTATATTAAAGGAGTGGATAAAAAACAAGCAAAACGGGTTACCGATTAGAGGTAAGAAGACTATGGTTTCCACTTCAGTAAAATCTCCCCAAGCTACCGAATTAGCGGCCCAACAAAAAGACGCCATTAGCGAGGAATGGCAAGGCTTCGTAACCGGCAAATGGGGTAAAGAAATTAACGTTCGGGATTTCATTCAAAAGAATTACAAACCCTATTTGGGAGATGAAACCTTCTTAGCAGAGGCAACAGAACGCACTACAACCCTCTGGAAGAAAGTCACCGAACTGATGAAAGAAGAACGGCGCAAGGGTGTATTAGATGTAGAAACGAAGATTCCGGCATCGATTACGGCCTATGGTCCCGGTTATATTGACCGCGACTTAGAACGGATTGTGGGATTGCAAACTGATAAACCCCTCAAACGCGCGATCATGCCTTACGGAGGGATTCGTGTCGTTAAAGCCGGGTTAGAAGCTTACGGGTATAAACTGGACCCGGAAACCGAAAAAATCTTCACCCAGTATCGTAAAACCCATAATGACGGAGTATTTGATGGCTATACCCGGGAAATGCGTGCTGCGCGACATTCGGGGATCATTACCGGATTGCCCGATGCTTATGGACGGGGACGAATTATTGGGGACTATCGCCGCGTCGCACTTTATGGCGTCAACCGTCTGATTGCGGACAAAAAACATCAACTCGAATCCTTGGAATTCGATGCGATCAATGAACCTGTGATCCAACTGCGCGAAGAAGTCTCGGAACAAATTCGCGCTTTGCAGGAACTCAAAGACATGGCTGCCGGTTATGGATTTGACCTGGGACGACCCGCGAATACTGCCCAAGAAGCCGTCCAATGGACTTATTTAGCCTATCTTGCCGCCGTCAAAGAACAGAATGGTGCAGCAATGTCATTGGGACGGGTCTCGACCTTCCTGGATATCTATTTTGAGCGTGACTTCAAAAAAGGTACTCTCACTGAAACCGACGCCCAAGAAATCATCGATGATTTCGTCATGAAACTGCGGATGGTGCGCTTCCTGCGGACTCCGGATTACAATCAATTGTTTTCTGGCGACCCCACTTGGGTGACGGAATGTATCGGGGGAATGAGTGAGGATGGACGTCCGTTGGTGACGCGCACCAGTTTCCGCTTCCTGCACACCTTATACAACCTGGGTCCGGCCCCTGAACCTAACTTAACGATTCTCTGGTCCGAACGGTTGCCGGAAAACTTCAAACGCTATTGTGCGAAAGTTTCGATCGCGACCTGTTCCACCCAGTATGAAAACGATGACTTAATGCGGCCCACTTATGGCGATGATTACGGCATTGCTTGCTGCGTCAGTGCGATGCGAATTGGGAAGCAAATGCAGTTCTTCGGGGCGCGAGCAAACCTTGCTAAAGCCTTACTGTATGCGATTAATGGCGGTAAAGATGAAAGTTCTGGGGAACAAATTGGACCAGAATTTGCCCCAGTCATGGGAGACAATTTGGATTACGAGGATGTAGTGGCGAAATTCGATCGCTTCTTGGATTGGTTGGCGAAACTGTATGTCAACACCTTGAATGTAATCCATTATATGCATGATAAATATTGTTATGAGCGGATTGAAGCCGCCTTGCACGATCGCGATATTTATCGAACCCTCGCTTGTGGTGTTGCCGGACTTTCGGTGGTGGCAGACTCCCTCTCGGCGATTAAATATGCCAAAGTCAAAGCCATTCGTAATCCTCAAGGTTTAATTGTGGATTACCAGATTGAAGGGGATTATCCCAAGTATGGGAACAACGATGATCGCGTAGATGAAATTGCCGCTGATCTCGTTGAAAACTTCATGAACAAGATCCGCAAGCATAAAACCTATCGGAATGCTGTGCCAACCCAATCCGTTCTTACCATTACCTCCAATGTGGTTTATGGTAAAAAAACCGGGAATACCCCCGATGGACGAAAAGCTGGAAAACCCTTTGCACCAGGTGCGAACCCGATGCATGGCAGGGATACCAAAGGGGCGATCGCAGCCTTATCTTCTGTGGCTAAACTCCCCTATGAACACGCTCAAGATGGAATTTCCTACACCTTCTCAATCGTTCCAAAAGCATTAGGAAAAACCGAAGGCGATCGGCTTACTAACCTGGTAGGAATTTTAGATGGGTACTTCCACGATCAAGGTCATCATATTAACATCAATGTCCTCGATCGCGAAACCCTGATGGATGCAATGGATCATCCCGAAAAATATCCTCAACTTACTATTCGGGTCTCCGGTTATGCCGTTAACTTCATTAAGTTAACCCGAGAACAACAGTTAGACGTGATTAACCGCACCTTCCACGAACGCATCTAATCCTTTAAAAAACTAGAAAGGTGAGCTAAAGGCCCACCTTTCTAGTTTGGATGGTGTCCAGATAAAGATTCAGACTTCCCTTTATTTTCCGCCTTAAAAATGTCAGACAGAACAGCCAATCCCACCGCTACTCCTCCCACCGTTCGAGCTTTTCAATCCGTCGGTGCCATCCATTCCGTTGAAAGCTGCGGAACTGTCGATGGTCCGGGTATTCGGTTTGTCATTTTCACTCAAGGCTGTCCTCTACGCTGTCTGTACTGCCATAACCCCGATTGCCGACATATCGAAGAAGGCAAAGTCGTCAGCGTGGATGAACTGATCGAAGAGGTGCAGAAATATCGCTCTTATATGCGCTTTTCCGGAGGGGGAGTGACAGTGACGGGGGGCGAACCGTTGATGCAACCGGAATTCGTGCGGGAAATCTTCCGGCGTTGCAAAGAATTAGAGATTCATACGGTGTTGGATACGTCCGGTTATGTCCAATTAAATGCCGCTAAACCCGTGTTGGATTATGTAGATTTAGTCTTACTGGATATTAAATCTTATAATCGGGCGCTTTATGAAAAAGTGACCCATGTTTCCCTAGAACCTACCCTGAAATTTGCGGAATATCTCAAGGAAATTAATAAACCGGCTTGGATTCGGTTCGTTTTGGTTCCTAACCTCACCGATAACCGGGAGAATGTGGAAGGACTCGCCCAGTTTGTCTCTACCTTAACCAATGTGGAAAAAGTGGAAGTGTTGCCTTTTCATCAGATGGGAGAATATAAGTGGGAGCAGCTAGGGTATGAGTATGAACTAAAAAATACTGAACCTCCCACAGCGGAACAAGTGGAAGCGGTGATGGAAATTTTTAGACGTTATGGGTTGCCGGTGCAATAAAAGGCTGGCAGCGGGAAAATAAGAGGGGATAATAGGCGATCGCCTAAATATTCAAGGATTCCTGACAAAGGGGGGGGTGTCTCACTTGGGAACGTTCCTGGGTTGCTGAGATCAGGCTAATTTAAGAGGCGATCGCCCTTTCAGGTATCCCAACCCACTGACAAGCATCCGTCTATTTCGGTAAGGTGGAAAAGAGCAGACTCTATCCCTGACGCAATAGAACACGAGGCGACTGCACAATTCTAAAAGGATTGTTACTTTTTCCCGAAATAGCGAACAGGATTGGGTAGGCTAGGGGTAAGTAACTCTAAGCTTTTTTACTCAGAAAGATAGAGTCTCCTCTGGAATAATGTCCATTTAGAAAATTATACTTAAGGAACATCTAGCGATGCAAAAGCCAATCGCAACTAACCCAGACCCAACCCCGCGCACCGTCTCCAAACAAGACGTCTTGCGTTATGAACGTCAACCCCTTGATGCCATTTTTAAACCGAAAAATGTTGCTGTAATCGGTGCAACCGATCGCATCGGCAGTGTGGGACGAACCATTTTATCAAATTTAATTGCCAGTCCCTTTGGTGGGGCCGTCTTTCCCGTCAATCCCAAACGGGACAACGTGCTGGGGATCAAAGCCTATCCCAGTATTGCCGCAGTGCCCGACCCTGTAGACTTAGTAATTATTGTTACCCCCGCCCCTACAGTACCGGGGATCATTCGTGAATGTGTCGCCGTGGGCATTCCTGGGGCAATTATCATCTCTGCTGGGTTCAAAGAAATCGGTCCTGCGGGAATCGAACTCGAACGGCAAATTCTCGCTGAAGCCCGTCGCGGTAAAATGCAGATTATCGGACCCAACTGCCTGGGGGTCATGAGTCCCCTATCTGGACTGAATGCCACCTTTGCCACCAAAATGGCAAAACCCGGAAATGTTGGCTTTATCAGCCAAAGTGGGGCATTATGTACCGCCATTTTAGATTGGAGTTTGCGGGAAAATGTCGGCTTTAGTGCCTTTATGTCCATTGGTTCCATGCTGGATGTAGGTTGGGGAGATTTAATCTATTACCTTGGTGACGACCCCAATACTCAAAGTATCGTCATCTATATGGAATCGATTGGCAACGCGCGATCGTTCCTCTCCGCTGCTAGAGAAGTGGCCCTGAGCAAACCCATCATTGTCATCAAAGTTGGACATACGGAAGCTGCTGCCAAAGCTGCCGCCTCCCATACCGGCACCTTAACCGGCAGTGACGAAGTGCTAGATGCTGCCTTCCGGCGCACTGGCGTCTTACGCGTCAACAATATCTCCTACGTCTTCTATATGTCCGAGGTCCTCGCCAAACAACCGCGCCCTAAAGGACCGCATTTAACCATCCTCACCAATGCTGGAGGTCCTGGGGTAATTGCCACTGATGCCCTGATTACCGAAGGGGGACAACTAACCGAACTCTCAGAAGAAACGATTTCAGAACTGGATGAATTTTTACCCACCCACTGGAGTCGCAGCAACCCGATCGACATTTTAGGGGATGCGGAACCCAGTCGCTATGCTCAAACCTTAGAGAAGGCGGCAAAAGACCCGAATAGTGATGGGTTGTTGGTCATTTTAACCCCGCAAGCCATGACGGACCCCACGGAAACCGCCAAGCAACTGGAACCCTACGCCAAAATCAAAGATAAACCGATTTTGGCAAGCTGGATGGGCGGGGAAGATGTCCGAGAAGGGGCTAATTTTCTGAATCAAGCGAATATCCCCACCTTTCCCTATCCGGATACAGCGGCGCGGTTGTTTAATTATATGTGGCGCTACACTTATAACCTCCGTGCCTTATACGAGACGCCGGTTCTTCCCAAAGATGATGACAACAATACCCCCGATCGCGCCTTAGTTGAAAAAATCATTACCCAGGCGCGGCAAGAGGGACGTAACCTGTTAACGGAGTTTGAATCAAAACAGGTATTCGCTGCCTATGGCATTCCCACAGTGGAAACTCACATTGCCACCAATGAAGCTGAAGCCGTCGCATACGCCAATCAAATCGGCTATCCTATCGTTCTGAAACTGTATTCGGAAACGATTACCCATAAAACCGATGTCGGCGGTGTGAAGCTCAATTTAGGCAGTCCTGAAGCCGTGGGAAATGCTTATCGGGCGATCAAAACCTCGGTGACTGAAAAAGCTGGGGCGGAATATTTCCAAGGGGTAACCGTCCAACCGATGATTAAGTTAGACGGGTATGAATTAATCGTTGGCAGCAGTATCGACCCCCAATTTGGCCCTGTCTTGCTCTTTGGCACTGGCGGACAATTGGTGGAAGTGTTCAAAGACCGATCGCTAGGTTTACCGCCCTTGAATACCACCCTAGCAAGGCGGATGATGGAACAAACAAAAATATACAAAGCCTTGAAGGGGATTCGGGGACGGGACCCAGTAGATATCGCGGCGATCGAGCAATTAATGGTGAGATTTAGTCAGTTAATTGTCGAACAACCTTGGATTAAAGAGACCGATATTAATCCATTGCTAGTCTCTCCCGAACAGATTATCGCCTTGGATGCCCGGGTAGTCCTGCACGACCCCGATAGCAACCCTGATGAGTTACCGCGTCCAGCAATTCGACCCTATCCCACGCAGTATATTACGATGTGGTCGATGAAGAATGGCACGCCGGTGAGAATTCGTCCGATTCGCCCCGAAGATGAACCCTTGGTGGTTAAGTTTCATGAGTCTTTGAGCGATCGCTCAGTCTATTTCCGGTACTTCCACCTCCTGAAACTCAGTCGCCGAATCTCTCACGAACGGTTAGCGCGAATTTGCTTTATTGATTACGATCGCGAAATGGCGCTGGTGGCAGATTACCGAGATCCCGCAACCGGAGAGCATCAAATCCTTGGATTTGGTCGCTTGAGCAAGTTGCACGGTTCCAATGAAGGGGAATTTGGATTGCTGATTGCCGACCCGTATCAAGGGTTAGGATTAGGAACGAAACTGCTGCAACAGTTGATTGAAGTGGGGCGAAGTGAGAAACTGGTCCGAATTACGGCAGATATCCTACCCGATAATGGGGCTATGCAGCACTTATCTCAGAAAGTGGGTTTCCGCCTGCAACGGCAGGAAGATGTCATTCGCGCTGAAATGGAGTTATAATCGCGTGGAGTGGGTGCGTTTGGGAAACTGAGCGTACCCGTTCTCACTCCTCATGGGCGATCGTCCAATCTTCCCACTGTAACCCCGGGATCTGTTCAAAATCCCGACGGTTGCGCCTTACCAGAATCGCACTGCGCGAGAAGGCGATCGCCCCAATTTTCAAGTCCTGCGTACCAAATCGAGGAGAGTGACGTGGTTAAAATATTCAACAGTTTGTCGCAATCCATGATAAGTCCATATTACATGGCTTGTATCTCCTGATTGGTTTAAACAATATTGCTGGAACTTTTGCTTGAAAAAGTTCCAGCAATTCAGATTGAAATGGGTTTTAACTCTGACTTGAAGGAGGATTATTAGGATTCGATAAGTCTGGGATGACTTGCCGAACTTGCTCAATGTCTAATTTTAACGCCAAGGCAATTTGCTCTACAGTCAAGCCCATTTCCAATAGACTAGGTACTGATTCCACTTTACCTTCGAGCTTACCTTTGAGCTTGCCTTTTTCCTCCGCTTTCGCGGCGACTTCTTGGAAATACCGCGTCTGTTTCAACTCGTCTAATCCAAACATGGCTTCAATCTCCTGAGTTGTCAAATCCGTTAGCTTATAGACCATGATGGTCTCTATTAATCCTACAACTTTTTGCTTGAGACCTTCATCTACAAGCTGCTGTTTTGCTTGCTGGATTAATTGGTGTGCTTTGTCGATCGCCCTTTGGCGTTCCTCAACCACTAAGGTAACCATTCCCAATCCTATGGAAGGCGTCGGAGGGTCCTGTAGTTCATCGAGATAAACTTGAACTAATAAAGGGGTCTCTTCCGGGCGATCGCTTCTTAGAAACCGTTGATATTGGCGAGGAACTTCCGGGTTGCAACTGCGCGATGCAAAGATTGCTACCGCTTGAAAATCTTGCAGGGGTTGATATTGACCCAAATAAACGAAAATTTCTCCGAGAAACCTCCAGTAAAAATCATCTTTCTTTTGAAACTGGACCTCCAAAAAATAAATCAATCGGTCATTGTCTCCCTCGGGCGGTAAGAACACCCCATCGAATCGACGGGCTAGTTCTTTGACTTCCCGCGATGTAAACTCGTATCCTTCAGCTTTTTCTCCGGCTTCCCCCATTAGTTCAAAGACGAGACTGGGAAAGGTCTGAAAAAGTTGGTAAAAAATTGTGTCTGTTTTCACAGGCCGATATTTTCAATGAACCTATCTTTGTTTTTATTGTAAAATAAACTTGAGTAAAAATCAACCAAATTACACCAAAAAGAAATGTTTTTGCTGTCAAATTTTTAGACACTTTAAGCATTTATATTATTGTATTATAAAATTAATTATTGTCCCTAGGTCTAGTAGGCAAATTCTGCCAGATCAACCCCGCCTCTACAAAATAGATCTAACCCAATGGCGACGAAAACTTGTCAACTTCTCACCCAAATTATCAAAAAGTTAGAGGGAACTCTCCTGAAATCATTGGGAATTGTCATCAATTGTCAACCGTCTTGGAGAAAGAGTGGCGATCGCCAGGGCGCGAATCTGGTACTGTTTTAGGACAAGCAATGAGGTGATGGTGCTGGGGAGTCAATGCCTCAGACAACAACCCCAAGCCAAACCCTATAGAGAACGAAACAATCAGGAGAACTATGGCGGCATTAACAGGACGAGATCTACTCAGCGTTGCTGATCTGAGCATTGAAGAACTGCATCAACTGCTGGATCTCGCGACGCAGATGAAAGCCGGAACCCTCACCCCCCGATGTGAAAAAGTGCTGGGGTTGCTGTTTTCCAAAGCCTCAACCCGGACTCGGGTCAGCTTTACCGTGGCAATGTACCAACTGGGGGGCCAAGTGATTGACTTAAATCCCAATGTCACCCAAGTGAGTCGGGGGGAACCCTTACCTGATACTGCCCGAGTATTAGACCGATATTTGGATGTGGTAGCAATTCGGACCTTTGATCAGGCGGACCTAGAAACCTTTGCCCACTATGCTGAAATGCCGGTGATTAATGCACTAAGCGATCGCGAACATCCCTGTCAAGCCTTAGCCGATATTATGACGGTTGGTGAATGTTTCGGACAACTCGAAGATGTCACCCTCACCTATCTAGGCGATGGCAATAATGTCGCCCATTCCCTCCTCCTGGCAGGGGCGATGGTAGGAATGAATATCCGCATTGCCACCCCGGCACAATTTGAACCGGCTGCCGAAATTGTCGAACAAGCTAAGAAAATCGCCCAAGGGAAAAGTGAAATCTTAATCACCCATGACCCCATCCAGGCGGTAAAAGGGGCGCAAGTGCTCTATACCGACGTTTGGGCAAGTATGGGACAAGAGGAAGAAGCCAGAACCCGAATTCCGCTCTTTCAGCCGTACCAGGTGAATGAGGAACTCTTTAATCATGCTGATGGAAGTGCTATTATTTTGCACTGCTTACCGGCTCATCGTGGTGAAGAAATTACCGATGGGGCGATCGAAGGGACGGCATCCCGAGTTTGGGATCAAGCCGAAAATCGAATGCACGCCCAAAAAGCGCTGTTAGCAAGCGTACTCGGGGCAATTTAGGGGAAAAAAAAGCCTGACACCTGTCAACGGTGCGGCTATCGGGACTAAGCCCGCCCAGGCGGGCTAATAAGTAACTGGATTGATTTGGGTACGGAATGCGATCGCCCTTGTGAAGTGGGAGTAGGCAGCAGGTTAAGATTGGCGATTAGGTTTTGATAAGTAAATAATGAAGCTGATTGACTGGTTAATTGTTTTGTTTTACCTGGTTGTCACAATGGCAATGGGGTTATATCTCTCCAAAAAAGGCTCCAAGAATCTGGCAGAATTCTTTGTATCTGGGCGATCGCTACCTTGGTGGTTAGCTGGAACCAGTATGGCTGCTACCACCTTCTCCATTGATACCCCTCTCTACATTACCGGCGTTGTCGGCAACCGAGGGATTGCGGGAAACTGGGAATGGTGGACCTTTGGGATTTCCCATATCATCATGGTGTACATCTTTGCCCGGATGTGGCGGCGATCGGAAGTCATTACTGATGCAGAACTTACAGAAATCCGCTATGGCGGTGATATGGCAGCCATTTTGCGAGGTGTCAAAGCTTTTATCTTTGCCGTTCCCATGAACTGTATCGGCATTGGTTATGCCATGCTCGCAATGGTAAAAGTGGTAGATGCCTTGGGAATTTGGCAAGATCTGGGCATTGATGCTGGAGAAAATACCCTCAAACTTCTTAGCGTCATTGGTGTCAGCATCTTCGTGTTAATCTACGCTGGATTAGCAGGATTATGGGGCGTCGTTGCCACGGACTTTTTCCAATTTATCCTCGCTTTATTGGGGGCGATCGTGGTGGCATTTTTTGCCGTCAATAGTGTCGGTGGGATTCAGGAATTGGTCCGGCAAGTCCCTCTCTCTTCTGACAAAGATATTTTATCCTTGTTACCTCTAACCTTTAGTGGGGAAGGCAATGGCTTCATTCAATTCAGCCAAACCGCAGGAATTACCGCGAGTACCTTTCTAGCTTATATTGCGATTCAATGGTGGTCCTGGCGGCGGAGTGATGGCGGAGGGGAATTTGTTCAGCGCTTTGCTGCCGCAAAAAACGAAACCGAGGCAGAAAAAGCGGCATGGTTGTTCAATATCATGCACTATGTGATTCGGACTTGGCCTTGGATTTTAGTGGCATTAGCCGCCCTCGTGCTGTATCCCGATTTACAGGATAAAGAATTAGGTTATCCGAAACTGATGTTAGACTTCCTGCCACCGGCAATGCTGGGGTTAGTGGTGGCTTCGTTGATTGCAGCGTTTATGAGTACGGTGTCTACCTCCATTAACTGGGGGGCTTCGTTTGTTACCAATGACCTGTATTTACGTTTTATCAAACCCTCAGCCACCCAAACCGAATTAGTATTCATTGGGCGGTTATCCTCGGTATTGGTAACTGCCATTGGCGCGATCGCCGCCTTTGTTGCCTCTGACGTTGCTACCGTCTTTCGTCTCGTGATTGCGATCGGCACTGGCTCAGGTTTGGTGTTAATCTTACGCTGGTTCTGGTGGCGTGTAAATGCGGCTGCGGAACTCACCGCCATTATCGGCAGTTTTGTAATCGGTTCTGTCACGAGTTTGGTCCCTGCGTTAACGATCGCTGACTTTGGGTTACGCCTGATGTTCATTACTGCCAGCGTTACTATCTTGTGGGTAATTGCCTTATTTGCAACCCAACCCGAAACAGAAGAAACCCTGAACGAATTCTATCGCCGGGTTCGTCCCGGGGGACCCGGTTGGACAAAGCAACGCGCCAGTACCGGATTAGAACCCGCCCAGAATTTGAACCTGGATTTGCAACGAGTGGCAGCAGGGATTTTGCTGCTGTTTGGGTTTTTGTTAACCACGGGAGGGTTCTTGCTTTTACAACCGGCGATCGGGTGGATTTCCCTAATCGTTGGGGTTGGCGGATGGACATGGTTACGGCAACTGAATAAGTCTAATGCTTTACTGATGCCTCGACCCGGAAGCGATCGCGATTAGTCCTCAACAAAGGGTGAGGATTCCTCCCCCACCCTTTGTCTGGTCATCCCTTAGCAAATCGTGAGATAATAATCAAAGTCACCCCTGAGTCAAAAAGGGTGCAGCCTGCTCAACCTTCATACTTGCCGTTACATCGTCCTACCTTCTACCCCAATGATGTCAATAATCCGATCGCAAATTCTGCCGTTTTTCATTTTCCTCGTCTTTTTAGTTGCCTTAGTTGCCGTCAGTGCACGGATTTTCTTACCCGCAGATATGATGGCCCCCGCACCCATTGAAGAACCTGTGCAACCCGCCGATCGCCTCTCTACCATCTCCTTTCCCAATGTTGCCGAACTGCCTCCTTCCCTCTCCCGTTTGATTAATGGATTACCGGAAGATACACTGTTTTTTAATCAAGAGAGTTAGGGCAATTTGCACATCCAACCGGCAACTCTGGAACTGATTCCGGGATATTACCTCCGGGTGGGTTCATCCCGCGATCGCTACTTATTGGTAAAGTTCTTGAGATTCACCTATCAGGAACTTTACCCCGAGCAAGACTTTTCCCATTTAGCCAAAACCGTTGACCAATATTTTGCCCAGGAAACGCCATTATGGTGGGTAGAATCTGCTGGTAATTCTGAACCCGTGGGTTGTTTGTGGTTAGGAAATGCCGTGGATCAGATTAAAGGCGATCGGCACGCTCATATTTTTGTTCTCTATATCGCCCGAGAGCATCGTCGCCGAGGACTGGGTTCAGCCTTAATGGAATATGCTGAAAATTGGGCCAGAGAACGAGGCGATCGGCAGATCGGGTTACAAGTTTTTCTTAATAATCCCCCCGCCTTAAATCTCTATCAAAAATTAGGCTATAAAAGTCATTCCGTTTGGATGCTTAAATCTTTATAAATTCCTCGTGACTTGGCTCTACCGAGTCACGCACAAGGGGAGGCTCTCCCTCCTAATTTCCACCCAAGCTATAGGCGGCAGAGCCGCAAGATGTGCGTATCACGGCAGAGCCATGACACGAGAGGTATCGAGGAATTTTTTCTATTTTCCTAATCGATTTAACCCAATTTCTACATACTCATATTCTCGCTCAATACTAATTGATTTTCGCTCTAATCGCTGAGAAACGGCTGCCGTGGTAAAGGTTCCGGCAAATAAATCTAATACCACATCCCCCGGATTGCTACTGGCTTTAATAATTCGTTCTAGTAGTGCTTCTGGCTTTTGCGTCGGATGTTTTCGATATTCCGGCATTCTGTATCTCACTCGTGGAATATACCAAACATTTCCAGGAATTTTTGTGGTACAATAAGGAGCCGGTTCCCTTTTTCGATAATCTATCAATTTCCGGACTGCACCCGTTTTCGCTTCAACTCGAATTTCATCGCCATTGAATGTATAAATTTTAGGGTTTTTAACGCCAAATAGAATCGGTTCATACAATGAACCAAAGTATTTCTTAGCTTGCACTCCTGAACTATCATAATGCCAAACAATCCGGGATAAAATAGTCAATCGTTTTTGCAAATAGATATCCAGGTAGGGCATATATTGGGTAGCAGACATTAAGTATAATGCCCCTGTATCGGTGAGCTTCCGACAACATAAGTCCAACCATTGATAACACCAGTCTAAATAAGTATCATCACCTTCCCACTGTTCTTTTTTTCCATTAAAATTTTTGCCGATATTATAGGGAGGGTCGGCAAAAATTAAATTGATGCTTCTATCTTTAATCCCGGTTTCTAAAGCATCGGCTACATCTGCCCAAATCACTTGATGTCCGGGTATTTCAAATACTTTCATTCAATTTAAACCCCATGATTTGAAACATTCAACCGTATAGAAACGGCGGAGTTTTGTCCTCCCCACTTAATCCAATTTTTTATACCATGCCTGCAATCCCTGGCGATGAACTTCTTGCCAAGGAATATCCTGCGATCGCGCTATTTGGGCACAATCCTCATACTCCGGTTGCACATTCATCATCTTTCCCTGACTATCGGTTCCCACCTTGACCCGCACTTCCCCGAATGGTGTAGAAACCGTGTGGAGTTCGCGATGCAAAATCGATCGCTGTTGCATGGAAATCCGAATCCCCAAAGTAGGCGTCTCCCGAAATATCACCGCTTCACAAGCTTTTTGCTGTTCTGGATGACAAATCACCGTTAGCAAGATGCCGGTTCGGGATTTTTTCATAGAAATTGCCTCCGTAAAGGCATCCAAAGCACCTGCTGCAAATAATCGCTCTAGGGTATAGGCGATCGCCTGGGGATTAGCATCATCAATTTGAGTTTCCAGAACCGAAATGGTTTCAGTAACGGTAGATTCTGACGGATTGTGAGTTAACTCCCCCACCCACAGGCGCAGGATATTGGGAATCGGCAAATCCTGAGAACCGGCACCTAATCCGATAGCATGAATCGTCATCGGTGGCGGATTGCCAAAAGCAGTAGCAAGGGTTACCGCGATCGCTGCGCCAGTTGGAGTAACCAATTCCTTCTCAATCCCATTACTATAAATCGGCACTTGGCGCGATTGCAATAATGAGAGGACCGCAGGCACCGGCACCGGCAATCTGCCATGTGCTGCCCATACTGTACCCCCTCCCGTGGGCAAGGGTGAACAATATAATTCCTCAATTCCTAACCAATCTAATCCTAAGCAAGTCCCGACAATATCCACGATCGCATCGGTTGCACCCACTTCATGAAAATGCACCTGTTCCGGCGCAATTCCATGAACCGCCCCTTCTGCAACCGCTAAGGTCCGAAACACTTGTAAACTCCAGCTTTCAGCCCGTTTTGGTAACTGCGCCCCTTGAATCAGCGCCTCAATTTCCGGTAAATGGCGAGTCGGGGAATGACTGTGATGATGTTGGTGTTCATGCTCGTGATGATGCTCATGCTCATGATGATGGTGGTGATGCTCATGCTCATGATGATGGTGGTGATCGCTCGAATCTGGATTAGACTGAGCAACAGTCTCAACCCGATCAACATGAATTTTCATCGCCTGCTGGGTGTTGCGATGCACCCATTCTTGCCTGAGTTGGTATTCCGGACCCATCCCGAGGCAGTCGAGTTGCTCTCTGAGATAATCAAACGGAACCCCAGCGCTTACCAACGCGCCGAGGAACATATCACCAGCAATGCCGGTGGGACATTGAAGATAGGCAATTTTTTTCATCAATCCGCACAATAAAAAGTCAACAACCCAGATTCATAAGCAATTTAGTTTAAGTTAATTGTCACATTTGAATTCACCGATTATGGCAACTCTATACGAAATTCATCCGGAAACCCCCCAAGTTCGCAAAATTGAGGAAGTGGTAGATGCACTGAAAAAAGGTGGAGTTATGCTTTACCCCACGGATACGGTTTATGCGATCGGCTGTGATATTACCGTTAAAGGTGCGATCGAACGAGTTAGGCAGATCAAGCGACTCTCGAATGATAAGCCGTTAACCTTTCTGTGTCCTTCATTATCCAATATTGCGGCCTACGCCACGGTGACGGATTCAGCCTATCGCATTATTAAGCACCTGATTCCGGGCCCTTACACTTTTTTACTCCCGGCAACGAAGCTAGTACCTAAGCTGGTGATGAACCCTAAGCGGAAAACCACGGGTATCCGGGTTCCAGACAATCAGGTATGCTTAGATTTACTCAATGCCCTGGGAAATCCAATTATTTCGACTTCAGCACCGCTCCCGAGTGATCTTAAACGTCCGGGTTTCATCGGTAAGGCAGAGTTATTTGATCAACTGGAAAAGCTAGTGGATGTGATTATTGATACAGGAGAAGATCCCGGATATCAAGTCTCGACGATTCTCGATTTAACTGACAACGAACCGGCTATCGTGCGGGAGGGTTTAGGGGCTGAACTGGTTGCTAATGCGATTTGAGTGGATGATATAGCCCCAACACCCTGAAGGATAGAAGCTCATCGGACAAAGCCCGCCTGCGCGGGCTAAGAAAACTTGAATTCGTAACCTGTCTGCGATCGCAGGCGGGTTTTTTTAGGACCCCACCACGGACCCTCTCATACCCAATCTGATTTTAAAAAACCTATTTTACTCTTCAGCCTGCCTCCGCAGGCTTCGTCCGCAAACGCCCCACCCTTTCCTAACGGAACGCTCTTAGAACAGGGTGCGGGTTTTTATAGACTTGACCATCCAAAGGGGTGATCTTTTGAACATTGCTCACCATTGGCTCCGGATGAACTGCATTCCCAAACGAAGAGGATCACTGAGATTTTATATCCAAGTTTTAAATGATACCCATGTGCCAGTTGTCAATGCGGAGTGGGTGGAATCAACCACTTTCTCGACCGTCCACCCGTAAAACCTTAGCCATTGGCCGATCGCAACCGAAAAAGAACAGACAGTGGTGCACCCTGTCCCGTTGTAGCAGTATGCCGCTTTAGAAAGAGGGATCTACTGACCACCAAAGTCCGCTCAATCTTGGGAAAGTCTAAATGTAGACAGCGCAGGGAGCAAAGCAAGAGGCTCAACCGACAAGCGACCCTCTCCTCCTCTCCCCCAATGTCTGCGGTTCTTTAGTCCGGTGCGTTACCCGAGGCAAAACTCATGAACGTTAAACTAGCCAACTCGTCCAATTCCCGGAAAAACGATGCTCAAGTTCCTGCTACTGCGCAAATGACCGCAGGCACTCCTCAAGTGGATAGCCAACCTGGAGACCCCACTGAAGAACCCCTCTTCATACTGGGAATGGACACGGAACAGTTGAGCGAGCAAATCCTTGATGAACTCAGCCAAAAGCTGAAAAGTGGCTCGAAAAGCGCCCAAGAAGTGGCCCGACGGATTGCCAAAGAAGTGGAACGGATTTGTCGTAAAAGCAATCGGATTCAAAATTCGGGTGAAGTTCGCTCCTGGCAAATTACTCTGGCGCGCCATCGCTTACAAAAGTCCCTCCATTACTACAAGCTCGGTTCTCGGCAAGGTCGGGTGGACCTCCATGCTCAACTCAGCTCGATGGTTTACCGTCATGTCGCTCACCTGCACTCTCGTCTGAGCTTCCAAGCGCGATATACCTTAATCGAAGATTTCTTGCAAGGGTTCTATATCGAGGTGCTGCGTGCCTTCCGTCGGGAACATGAAATGCCCCTAACTTACACCCCTCGGACTCAGTTGGAATTGGCAGAGTATATGGCGTTTACGGAACATTACGCCAAGCGTCGGATTACCCTCCCGGGTCGCTACAATCAACAACTGATTGTGCTGCGTGCTCAAGGGTTCGCCCAAGGTCAACCCCCAGAAACTTTGGTGGATATTGAACAGGCGATCGAGTTTCCCAAGGGTGAAGATGCTGAGGTTCAAAGTCGCTCTTATGCAGCGCAGCAGGTTCGGGAAAAAATGATTGCCGAGATGGTGGACCCAGCGGAGGCGGTGTTGCGCGATCGCGTGATTGCTGAGTTGATTCAATATCTGGAGTCTCAAGGTCAATCTGACTGTATCGACTACTTAGTGCTGAAGCTGCAAGATTTAGCCGCCCCGGAAATCGACGAAATCCTCGGTCTGAGCGCACGTCAGCGGGATTACCTGCAACAACGGTTCAAATATCATGTCGAAAAGTTCGCTCGCTCTGGACATTGGAAACTGGTCCATCAATGGCTCGGTGCTGACTTAGATCAAAATCTGGGAATGCCCTTGCAGCAGTGGGATAATTTCCTCGGAGACCTTTCGGAAGAACAGCAACAGCTTTTAAAACTGAAGCGCTCTGGGGCCAGTGATGCTGAAATCGCCCAAGAGATTAAATGCACTCCCAAACAGGTCCAAAAGCGTTGGTCGGCACTTCTGGAAAAAGCGTGGCAATCTCGTAATACTGAATCTCAGGAGAAGTGATGCGCTGTGCTAATCCCTACTAGGTTCCCGGGTCATCGGTCTCTGTTCACGAGCGATCGCTCAATCCACAGGTGGGGGACCGGCAGACACCCTCCGACTGCCGCCTCTGTTTCCCCCCCTTCCAAATTTCTGGATCCCCCTTTTGGTTCAAAAGGGAGCCGGTCCCTCGACTCCGAGGGCATATTCTCTGGATAACCAAGCCCCTGGCTTGGTTATTTTCGTAGAGCGTTCTAGGTCTCTGTTATGTCTATGGTAGAGTAGTTAGCAACCCGCTTTCTTGCGAAAACTTACGCCAATTCGCCACAAATTAGGTCCAAAAACCGAAGGTCTTCTCATCAGAATTTATACTTATTACACCCCTCTAACCCCAGGAATTTGGGTTGAACTTTCAAGGTTCTTCTGTCGTCTGTTGTTGATGGCTAATTGTGGGTTTCCTCAGTAGATTTAATGATTTTTTAATTTTTGTCGTGAGGACTCGATTCAGACTGTTAAAATATGTAAAGAAAATTCTTGCGCTCGTCAAGATCGACTTCTAAATTCTAAGCGTTCGTTGCGAGTGCTACGGGTTCAGGACTATTCGCCCTTCCCCTCCGATCGCCGACCTTTGATGCCGACATCGAGATGAACTGCCGAAGGTGACGTTTTGCCGTCAACCCTGGCCTTTTCAGGGTGTGTTGATGTTCAACCCGAACACTCACCAATTTATGAGGTAGTTATGACGCTCTCTGTCTCTCAACAGTCTATTTCAACTCAGCCCGCCGCACAGAACAAAGCGGCGCTAGGTCGCGTGTTTCAGGCGCTCACCCCTAATAGTTGCCCGACAACTTACAATTTTCACCTCCACACCCTCTGTTCCGATGGCAAGTTACGCCCGGAAGAAGTGATGGAACAAGCTCTGCGCATTGGTCTCAAAGGGCTTGCGATTACGGATCATCACAGTGTTAAAGGTTACTACAGCGCTCAACGCTGGTTGGATGAATGGTGGATCGACCATTCCCAGGACTATCAAAGTGACAGAACCTTTGCGGAATTGCCTCAAGCCCCCCAACTCTGGACCGGGGTCGAAATTAATGCGGGCCTTCTGGATACGGAGGTTCATATTCTGGGGTATGCCTTCAATCCCGAACATTCTCGGATGCAACCTTATCTCGAAGGTCATGCGGTCAAGGGTCTTGATTATCAAGCGGCTCAGGTGATTAATGCCATTCAAGCTGCCGGTGGATTGGCGGTTTTGGCTCACCCGGCGCGGTATGCCAAGCGATCGCCTGCGGACCTGATTCCCGAAGCCGCCTATTTGGGCATTGATGGCATCGAAACCTATTATGCCTACAACAATCCTAACCCCTGGACCCCCAGTCCCAAGCAAACCGCCAAAGTTCATGAGTTAGGTGCCACCTATGGACTCTTCCATACCTGTGGCACCGATACCCACGGGTCTAATTTGCTCTTACGTCTGTGATC
The DNA here is from genome assembly GCA_965650385.1 of uncultured Oscillatoriaceae bacterium. Lineage (GTDB taxonomy): Bacteria > Cyanobacteriota > Cyanobacteriia > Cyanobacteriales > Laspinemataceae > Laspinema. The sequence continues at coordinate 21,906 of CBFGOM010000011.1, read as the reverse complement.
CCCTCAAGAGAACACCCAGGCAGAGAACCCTTATGTTCTCTGCCTCAAAATCCACCCGCTAACACGACAACCGCCATTGTCCCCAAACTCATCAAAATCATTAACGCTGCCATCATTAAGACTTGTCCCAAGGGTGAGGAAAATTTTGCTACTTTCATAAGTTTTAGGTCTTTTTTCTTATTGTTTGTTGAAGTAATGGGTCAAACGTTAGCAAAAATTTTCTGCAAAATGAGAAATTATGACCAATTTTTAAAGAAATGTAACTTTTCTTAATCTGTTGCCGATCGCGGATGGTGATTCAACGGGTTGAACTCAATCACCCGCAATGAGCCATCTGTCTCTATTCTGTAAGACCATGTTCAAGGGCATAACGCACTAACTCAGTCCGGCTGTTAGTGCCGGTTTTGCTAAATAAGCGGCTGACATATTTTTCAACGTTGCGAACACTGGTATCAAGATTGCGGGCGATTTCCTTGTTCATCAGTCCCTTAGCGACTAAATCCAAAACACTTTGTTCGCGAGGGGTGAGGTCAATTTTGATGGGAGGTGGGGTTTGAGCAATGGAATGACGACCCGATAGCATGGACTTGATTTCCCCAATTTCCCGGGCTAAGGAGGCTAAATCTGGGGCTTCGCCCTCTCCACTGGCAGCAGCGCGACGATCTAAGAGGTTACGAACGATCGCCACCAATTCATCGGGATCAAACGGTTTGGAGAGGTAGGCATCACAACCGGCTTGATAGCCTTGAATGCGATCGCCCGTCATCCCTCTCGCCGTTAAAAAGATTACCGGCATCACTTTAAACCGGGGGTCTTCTCTCATCCGTTTGAGAAACTCAAATCCATCGACTTGAGGCATCATCAAGTCCGTAATCACTAAATCGGGATGTTGCTGTTGCAGCAGATCCCATCCATCATTGGCATTACTTGCCACCTGCACAGAAAATCCTTCATCTTCCAAATAGGCTTGCACGGCTTCCCGTAATCCGGGCTCATCATCGACAAGGAGGAGTTGAGCTGACATCCTGAAATCTCCTAAAGGGGTTACTGCTTTTAACTTTAGCGAAATTTTGGGTCAGATTGGCGGCAGGGTTGGGGATTGTGGGGTTTTAGTGGGATGTCGTAAGGTTGAACGAAGAGAATGCCTGAAGGCGCTACTACCAACCACAGAGGGATTGTTGTCAGGTTCTGTACCTCCGGATGAAGGGTGTTTGCAAAGGTATAAGGAATAATATCTGTCGGGTTGTCCCGGCGTTTACCAATCTTGGCGATCGAGAGCGCACATTATGAATAAAGCAGAACGATCTTACGATATCATCGGATTTGGGGATGAAGTACCCGGGGTTTTAGCGATGGTAGCGGCAGCGAGAGAGTATCGCCGTCAGACAAAAAAATATCCCAAGATGCTGTTAATGTCTAAGGCAAATGCCAGTGAAGGGATTGGCGGACATTTAATCCGAGGGAGATTATCTTATCTCGATCGCTCACAAGTCGATCGCCCGCTTCAAACCTCGCTGAATCTGGATACATTTGGTGCGCCTTCTGCCCTGTATCAAGAGTTTTTAAAACGGGCGGGGGTAGTCCAAATTGCCCTTGACCCGCAAAAGGGCGATCGCGCTTTGAAACAGATGCTTCAGGAAGCAGGGGTGGCGATTCTCAGTGAGGTTAAAATCGCCTCAGTGGTTAAATCAGGTAGTAATTTGACCCGTATTCTCACGAGTCGCGGGGAAACTTATACAGCCCAACAATTTATCGATTCTACCGTCAATGCGGAACTCGCACAAGCAGCAGGGGCGAAAAAGTCTCAAGGATTTGGAACTTTTGGATTACCGGATTCTGAACTGCCGGTGACTTTGGTATTTGAAACGGAAGGGTTGAGTATTCAGCGCCTCAAAGAGATAGAATTAGCTTACTTAAAACGGTTTAGAAATTTAGCGGATACAGAAGCCCAGAATTTCCTCAAGTCGGCGGCTGGATTTGATCCAGATAAAGCGGAGGCACTTCGGCAGGAGTTGGTGGATTCCCACGGGAATTTAAAAACCTTGTGGGCAGGTAAAGATTATATTGATATTCGCTGTAATGCGTTATCGATCGCCTATCATTCGTTCCGAGGTAAAAAGTTATCTCTGTATGAAAGTGGCGCAATTTTAGACCGAGGAAATGTGGCGATTTTATCCGGCGATCGCCTCTCTTGGAATGCGTTGATGATTGCGGTTACCGGCAGTGAAGCAGAAACTCTGGCGAACAATGGCGGGAAACCGACTCCGGCAATGCTGGAAGAAATGAAATTTGTAGAGCAATGGTTTAAGAGTATTGGGGCCAAAAAGGTAACTCCTGCCTCGGAATTGTACATTCGGCACGCTGGAAATATCACCGAAGCGATCGAGCCTTTAAGTGGGGCACAAATGTTAGCTGGTGGTGTCCCCAAATCCGAGGCATTAGCAACCTTTGCCTATCATTTTGATGTGCGCGGGGGTATTCCTGGTATTGGTGATAAAGCCCGCGCTAATGGGTTTGTCAGTACGATGTTTAGTAAGCCAGTTTTTAATGTTGGCATCCATCACGCCCAACTCAAATCCGTCCGGAATTTAGCCGTTGTCAGTCCCGCCTCGGGATTTGAGGGATTTGCTTCAGCAGCAGGACGAATTGTGGAATACAATGCTGCAGTCGGTCATGGATTAGGCATTGCGGCAACCCTAGCCCTGTTAAGTAATCGAACTTTGGCTGATATTTCTAATCAAGAGGTACGAGAGGTTCTAGTTAAGGTGGGAGAACTACCGCCCATTTTCGGAAAAAACTCAGCCCCAGATTTGGCTCAATTGCAACAATTTGAATCCGCGATCGCCTAATCCAATTAACCCGTTATTACCTTCGGGACAGGGCAGTGCCCTGTCCTTCCCTCTATTTCCTCACCGTTACATTAGGATAAGTGATAACTTTACCATTGGTCTGTGACGGAGGTAATTGAGGTTGGGGAGAGTTGGGATAGGATGTTTTGCCATTGCCATTGGTGGGTTCTTCTTTGAGTAGAACTTCGCGAATCAGGCGGGCTAACATTCTTTGGGCTAAATCCCCCGCTATTTTTTGGCCCATCCGTTGGGTTTCGGGTTTGATGAGGAAGGGAGCAAGTTTTTGAAGGAATTCGGTAGTATTGAATCCTTGGGTTTCTTGAAGGATACTCCAAATTCGTTTAATCCGTTCCATTTTCTCTTGGTCACCACTGGTTAGGGCTGGGGTGGGTTTATTTCCTTTCCAGCCTACCCATTCTCGGAGAACAGAGGTGGCATTATTGAAGGCGTCGCGGGAGAGATGATCTAGACTTTTAACTAACTCTTCAACGAGGCGATCGCGAATAAATTCTCCCCGTTCTGAAAACAGAAATTCTAAAGCTTGATTTAATCCTTGGGACAGGTCATAATCATCACTTTCTTTGGCATTTCTCAATAGGTTTTCTAATCGGTTCCACCGAAAGTCCCCATCTTTAAACAGCAGGTCTCTCAATGAGCCTCGCAATTCAGGGGAAGGGTCAGTCAATAGGCGTTTAGCCACATAAGGATAGGCTTTACTGAGGACTTTAAAATTCGGATCAACATTAATCGCAATCCCTTCTAAAGTCACTAGGGATCGAATAATTAAGGCATAATAGGCGGGGACCCGGAAGGGGTACTCGTACATGATTTCCGACAGTTGGTCGGTAATGCTCTTAAAGTTGAGTTCGGCGACGCTGGCACCGAGGGCGTTATTAAAAACGTTGGCTAGAGCTGGGATAATCGGCGTGAGATCAGTTTCAGGAGTGAGAAATTCAAGTTTGACGTAATCTTTGGCGAGTCCTTCAAAGTCACGGTTGACGAGATGAACAACCGCTTGAATGAGTCCATAGCGTTGATAAGGTTTAACCTCACTCATCATGCCAAAATCGAGATAGGCGAGTTTCCCATCTTGGGTGGCGAGGAGGTTGCCGGGGTGGGGGTCAGCATGGAAAAATCCATGTTCGAGCAATTGCCGCAAGGAACATTGGACGCCGACTTCAATCAGGTATTTAGCGTCGATGCCTTGGGCTGTCAGAGCAGGAATTTGGGTGAGTTTGGTGCCGTTGATCCATTCCATTGTGAGAACTCGACGTCCCGTATATTTCCAGTAAATTTTGGGGACGTAGATATCTCGGAGATGGCCGTAGAGTTGAGCAAAGCGTTCGGCATTTTCTCCTTCTTTGTTGTAATCCATTTCTTCATAGATCCGAGTGCCGAACTCGTCCATGATGGCGACTAAATCGCTGCGGACTTGTTTGAGATTTTTTTGCGCCCAAATTGCCAATTGCCGTAAGACATAGATATCCAAACCCATGCTCTCGGCGAGTCCAGGGCGTTGGACTTTGATGGCGACGGTTTCGCCGGTTTTGAGCTTACCTTTGTAAACTTGGCCGAGGGAGGCGGCAGCTACGGGGTCTGGGGTGATTTCGGCATAGATGGCGGAGGGCCGATCGCCGAGTTCTTCTTCGATAAATTGGTAAGCGACTTCGTTGGGAAAGGGCGGCAACTGGTCCTGGAGTTTGGCGAGTTCTTCTAAATATAGGGGAGGCACTAGGTCAGGACGCGTGGAGAGGGCCTGACCGATCTTAATAAATGCGGGTCCTAATTTAGTTAAGGTAATTCGGAGTTTTTCGGCGCGTTTTCGTTCATTTTGCTTGACCCGACCCCATTTCTTGTCTCCCCAAATACCAAAAGCGAGGGTGAGCAGGGGCCACAAAATGGCAAATCTCCGCCCCCAGACTTGCACGGGCCGATCTCGATAGAGTTCGGTGATGGCAACGGGGTCGTACAATAGCGCATTGCTGTCTGAATACGGTGTCCCGGATTTGAGGGGAATCAGTTCCGTGGAGGCGGAATCGATGTCCACAGTCACTGGGGACGGGTTGATCCGTTGGGGAAAGGGGGTTAATCCAGGAGATTGTTCCAAAACGGTATCGGGCTGAAATTTGACGGAGGGAGGAGAAACAGTCTTTGTATCCATGTATTTGGGACCCACTGACGGAACCATGTTAACTATTGTAACAATTCCGTCGCGGTCTGCTCAGAACTGCCTCGGGATCTAAGTCTGAGGGATGAGGGGGTTGAGGGGGCGATCGCCTGAAATCTTTCGGGGGTATGCGGGTATAACGACGGAACGAAACGGGAGATTCAAGAACGAACTGCACGGTTGTAGAGCATCCGATGGCAAGAACGCTCATCCCTATTCCGTCGAAACCCACTCACTCAAAAACAGGATGCCATTGTTGGGTTGTTTTGCTGCTAATGTTCGGCCAGTTCCCAAGATTTTTTAGCCACCCAGGACCCATCCCACTCTGCGTTAGGGGGTTCTTTAAGCAATCGCTGACAGCGTTTGAGATGCAACCGGGCCGCGCGATCGTGGCTATTGATTTCCAAGACGGTGGCAAATTCTCCCATTGCGATCGCAAACTTGCGACTGAGATAATATTGCCGTCCCAGGTCATAGTGTTCCATCACCTTCTTACTCTCGTCGGAAATTGCTTCTCCCTTCAATCCCAGATATTGATATAACGCCACGGCAGGATAGTTTGATCGCATCCGAATTCGGTCCAGTTCTCTGGCCCAAATTCGCTCCTCACAGGCTCGATAGGTGTTTTCTCCCAGGACGATATTGCAGCCATATTGATTGCTCACCCCTTGGAGAAGATTACCGAGATTAACACCATCGCCGACAGCGCTAAATTGCAGGGACTTATTTTCCGCAATATTATTGCTAATGGTCCAATCGGAATTAATTCCAATCCCCATCTGAATCACGGGTTGATTTTTCCCTTGGCGATGATGATTAAATTCATCGAGTTTTTTGTGCATGGCGATCGCCGTTTGCAATGCCATCCACCCATGATTTTCTAGGAACTGGGGTGCACCAAAAACGACAATCAGTCCATTGCCAATACAAGCCACTTCTATTTGCTGCTCGTGATTCTGCCTGTACTCATTGACCGCCTCCAGCATGGACTCAAAATAGTCTTGAAGCAGACTGGCGACCTCGGAGGCTTCTAAATTTTCCGTCAAGCTACTATAGCCGGAAATTTCAGAGAATAAGACTGAAACTTCTTGGCGATCGCCGCTAGAATTTACCATATTCCATACACATTGTCAACTACCGATTCACTCTTTCTGCAAGCAATCAGGAGTAAGAACGATGCCAAAGCAGAATTCTGACTCCTGAATTCTAGGTTGTACCCTTGCTCTGTTTAGGATACTACTTTTCGGTGAGCTTCCAGACCCCATCCCAGTCATCCGGTGGAGGTTCCACCACAAAATGTTGACAGCGATCCATCTGTAAGGACGCCGCCTTATTATTCTTATCAAGTTCCAACACTTTACCAAACTCTTGGAGAGCTTTAGCAAATTGACGAGACAAATAAAATTCCCGTCCCTTTGTGTAAGATTCGATAATTTGCAGATTGTGGTCAGAAATTGGGTCCGATCGCAATCCGACCAATTCATAAATTTTGACGGGTTCGCTTTTCCCTTTTACGGTGATAAAGTCCAACTCCCGAACATAAACCTTGTCTGCACAAGGATTATATGTTTTTTCACTAATGACGATATCAGTCCCATACATTTTGCTCGTGCCTTCTAAGCGAGACCCGAGGTTAACCCCATCTCCAATGGAGGTCAATTCCATCCGTTTGCTGGACCCGATATTCCCACTGACCACTTCATCAGAATGGATCCCAATCCCGATACTCAGGGTTTGCTTACCCGCCGCTATGCGATGGTTGTTGAATTCAATTAACCGCCGCCGCATTTCCACCGCTGTTTGCACGGCACACCAGGCATGGTCCTTGAGGGGGAGAGGAGAGCCAAACACCGCCATGATGGCATCCCCAATATATTTATCCAGGGTCCCCTTGTATTGAAACACCGCATCGACCATCGACTCAAAATATTCATTGAGCATGATCACCACATCTTCCGCCTCCATGCCTTCCGTGAGGGTGGTGTAGCTGCGGATATCTGAGAATAACACGGAGACTTCTTTACGCTTGCCGCCTAAACCGGTGTCCCCAGAAGCCAGTAATTGTTCAGCCACTTCCTGGGTCATGTAGCGATACATAGTGCTCTTGAGTCGTTTCTCATCGCTGATATCTTCCATGACCACCAGGGCACCATAAACATTGTTCCGGTCCGAGGCATCAGCGATGGAGTTAATCGACAAGTTAATGCTGTGTTGCTCTGTATCGTCTTTGGCAATCAGGGTTTGGTCCGGATAATACTGCTGACGGGATTTATCATCGTGGGCCGTCAAAGCTGCATCAAACCACTTAGAAAAGTCCCCTTCTTTAATTTTGATCAACTCCCGCACTGATTTCCCTTCAATGCGCTCATTCAATTCCAAACCCAGCAATAGACGGGCACTATCATTAGCGGCGATCGCATTTCCGGCCTTATCCGTCGAAATCACGCCATTGCTCAAGCTGCGCAAAATATCCCGCTGCATTTGCTCTTGCTGCTTGACCGTGGCAAAGAGTTTAGCATTTTGCAACGCCACTCCCGCTTGTGTATTAAACGCCTGCATAAATTCCTGATCGGACCGATTGAAACTGGCTTTCCAGCAATCCGGGGCTTCCGGCCATTGGGTGGGTTCATAAGGGGGATGCTCCCCTTGTTTTTTCTTGTTCACCAACTGGGTCACCCCAATCAGTTCCCCATCGGCATTGAACACTGGCATACATAATAAACTGCAAGTCCGATAGCCACTTTTTTGGTCTACCTGCTTACTGGTTTCGGAATTGACATGATCGTACAAATCAAAGGGGATATTCAGCGGTTCTCCTGTTTTCCCCACCGTCCCGGCATACCCAACCCCCATAGGAATTCGGATTTCCCTGAGTTCTCCTCTGGGACCGATCGGGATTTTAGTCCATAGGTCATTTTTGTCGCGGTCGATCAACCATAAGGTGCTGCGATCGGCGTTCATCAGTTGCTTCGCCTCATCCATCACCTTTTTGAGGGTTTCTTCCAAGTCAAGGCTACTCTTGCTTAAAGATTGGGTCGCTGACATGAGGGCCGCCGCAGCACGTTGCCGCTGAGTTGCTTTATAGAATGATTTAGAGGATTCGAGAATTAGGCGAATCGAAGGTGCAAATTCTTCAAAGACCCGCTCATCTTCTTCCGTAAAGCCTTTTGCATTAATCCGTTCGGACAATTCCGCGTCCGCATCATGGATTTTTTTTAACTTATTGAGTAACTGAACCACCGCGACTAAAGCCCCTTGTTCGTTCAACAAGGGGAGACAGAGCATGGTATAGGTGCGGTAGCCTGTTTTCTTAAACTGTTCCTTGGCTGCACCGGAACGGGAATCATCAAAGAAATCAAAGGGGATATTAACGACTTTCTTAAACGTGGCGACTTCTCCAGCAATTCCCTTGTCCGCTGGAATCCTAATTTCTAAAGGTTTACCCCCGGCACCTTTGGCGATGATGGACCAGAGTTCGTTCTTTTCTTCATCTAATAAAAATATTGTGGTGCGGTCCGCGCCGAGGAGTTCCCCGGTTTTTAGGGTGATGGAACGCAACATTTCATCGAGAATCGAGTCAAACCCTTGGGCATCGAGGAGGCTGTCGAGCATCGATAGGGTTTGATTAACCACTTCGAGCTTCCCTTCCACATCTTTGACAACTTGGGTGAAGCTGTCTTTGTTGAGGGGGGCGAGAAAGCTGGTGAAGGTCCCCTTGGGGTGAGTTAAAGCCCCCCCACCGCCACTGTTACTCGGATGGCTAGATTCGGGTTCGCTCACCGATGCCGATGCGGATCGTTGATGATCGGACTTGCCGCTGTCAACGATTTGAGGGGTCACATCAATCACGGCACCAGCACTACTATTGTTATGGTCCCAAGCCTTTGGATTTGGAGATGCAGCTGTCATAAGATCTATAACTCTTTACTTCAGACCAGGAGTCAGCGAATTTCTTGGATTATGTGAGTGTCCTGCCGAGAACGCCGGATGGATTTGTTGTACAAAGCCTAGCAGATCCGGTAACTATCTCTTTAAGTTTACTCTGTCCATAAATAATTAGACATTTTGGAATTCATTATGCGATCGCTTCATTTCAGCCCTCCTTGGGCGCTTTTTGGGGACCCTCTGGAATATCCGCCTTGAGTTGGGACTGGAGTAAGAGGGAGAACGCTAAGGAGATTCTGACACTACCTGCTGAAATTCAATGTGACCCTTTCTACTATTTTCACTTTTTTTCAAAAATTTTTGATAAACGTTCAATGGATGATCGGGCTTGTATCAGGTTTGCGGATAGCTTAACCACTGGGATTGGACAGTGAGGCGATGGCTGAAAGCGCCTCGTTGTTGTAGCATTTTTGACGAGCAATGGTGCTCGGGTCCAAAAGCGTTACTAGGTCCAATGGTCAGCCGGTCATAACGTTTGAAATTCGCTTTTCTAGTTGTAACATTTTTTGGAAAATTGGGAGCCCTGATTTTCCCCGTTTCAGGCACTAGGCATGATGGTTATCATTCCTAGCGGCAAGGGATTACAGACCGTTATCATATCCGGTTGCGTTAGGTTTTTTCTAGGGGTCCAATTCGGGCAGAAAATCTAGGGGGGATTTAAGAACTGCGGGTTTGGATTTGTCGGACGGAGGCGGCTTGGTTGAGGAGGGATTGCGCCCAGGCGATCGCCTCGGAGGCCCCTTGTCCCCCAGCGAGTTGCGCTAGTTCTTCTCGTCGTTGTTCCCGGTCAAGGGCCGTCACTCGGACCACGGTGCGTTCTTCCGGTGTCATGGGGGTAGGCGGGGTGGACCCGTTGCCAGGGGATTGGGCAGATTTCAGTTCAGGACCGGTCCCTTGGGGAGTCTCTTCAGAACTGCCAATGACTTGTTTATTCACCCGAAAATGAAAGTCAGCCATTGCGGCGACAATCGGTTGATGGGTGACAAATAATACCTGTTGTCCCTGGGAGAGTTGGTGGAGTTTTTGGGCGATCGCCCCGGCAACTCGTCCCGAGACTCCGGCATCAATTTCATCAAAAACCAGGGTAGCAGCACTATCTACCTGCACGAAACAGGATTGCAGGGCCAGCAAAAACCGGCTCATTTCCCCCCCGGAAGCGATTTCGGCGACTGGTTGCAAGGGTTCCCCGGGATTGGGACTAAACAGGAAAATAATGCGATCGCTGCCGGTACTGCTGGGCGTTACGGGTTCAATTTGCACCTGAAATTGGACATTATCCATTGCTAGGGGTTTGAGTTCGTCGATGAGGCGTTGTTCTAGCTGCAAGGCAGCGGTTCGCCGCAAATGGGTTAATTCTTCACAAGTTTGAATCAGTTCGGCTTGACGGGCTTGATAGAGGCGTTCTAGGACCTCGATGGCGCGATCGGCTTGGGTGAGTTCTTCGAGTTCGGCTTCGATGCGATGAAAATAGGCGATCGCTGCACTCAGGTTCGGTCCATACTTGCGACAAATTTGCTTGAGTTGAGCAATCCGTTGTTCTACCTCCGCCAATCGGTCGGGATCGCCTTCTAAACTGGAACTGTAGCTACTCATCTGCCGTCCGGCTTCGATCGCCAAGGCTAAGGCATCGTTGACCATCTCTAGGACCCCTTGCAGTTCCGGGTCATACGCCACCATATCCCGCAGGGTTTGTTCCACTTCACCTAAGAGGTCCGCTGCTGCTAAAGACCCATCATTCTGTTGATAGAGGGCTTGATAAACGCGATCGCTCTGTTCCTGCAGTTCTACCACATGGGACAGGCGCTGCCGTTCCTGTTCCAGTTGCTCTAATTCGTCCGCTTCGGTAAGATTAGCTTCCGAGAGTTCTTTAACTTGATAATCTAGTAAATCAATGCGTTGTAAGCGCTGTTGTTCCGATTGCCGACTATCTTCTAGGGCTTGTCGGGCGGCATTGGCTTCAGCATACTGAGTCACGACGGCTTGACGGACTGCCAGGACCTCGGACCCGGCAAAGGCGTCTAACCAATCGCGCTGACGTGCGGATTGTCCCAGTTGGACGGTTTGACCCTGGGCGGTGATTTCTACCAGGCGATCGCGCAGTTGTTCCATGAGTTGCCGATTCACAAGCACCCCATTTAACCGCGATCGGCTGCGCATGGCCCCGCCTTTGCCAAATACGAGTTCCCGACTCACCACGAGCAAAGTGCCGTCTAGCAGCTCAATTTCTTGGTCTCGGACATAAGTAGCCACCGGGGGTTCTAGTTCAAAGGTGGCTTCAATCAGCGATCGCCCGGTGCCTGTGCGAATAGCCCTTCCGGTACATTTGCCCCCTAACACGGCATCCAGGGCGTCCAGAATAATCGATTTTCCCGCCCCCGTTTCCCCTGTTAGAACATTTAGACCCCTACCAAAGTCCAAATCTAAAGAGTCAATTAAGGCAAAATTTTCTATCCGCAGGGACAGCAACATAGCAATTCTTATCCTTGTGGAACTAAAAGGGGGAAAAGCCTCGCCTTCTGTTGGAAGGTCAGGGTTTCGGTCAATTTCCAGGGTGTTGAGTACAATAGAAATATCCCAGATTGTTTGCTTGATGACAATCTTATCGCGAAAAATATTTAATACTGATGATAGAGGCTCAGTGCGAGAGCTTTTGGTTACATTGATTTCACAGCGACAGTTTAAAAAAATTCAATAGTTTTCTTTATGGAATCCGGTAGTCCGTCTGCCCGGTCTTCTGAACCCGTTCCCCAAAATAGTTTATCCAATTTGTTCGGCGCGGCGATCGCTTTACTCACGCTGCTGCTGCCTCTGCTGGCGATCGCGACTTTTTCTGCGAATCGTCTCCCCAATCTCCCCTCTCCCCCATCCTATCCCCTCAGCGGATTGAGGAGGTGATCCTAAAGCCTTGTTTTTTGTCCTTACTTTCCGCCAAAACCCGCACCCTTCAGCCTGGGGGTTTGTGCAGCAACCCGATGGTTTGTGGGTTCAAGGTTTCTGGTACGATGGCTGACGGACTGTCCTAGGGTGATCAAGCCCGATCGCCAATCGGCGCGACCGGGTTTTACACCCTAGGCAGCTCCCAAGTGAACCCTGCTGAATCGGCAAGATTCGGATAGGAAAACGACCCTCGCCATCCAAGGAGTTATTGTGGATTTAACGAAGATTCCAGCCCAACCGAAACCCGGTCTGATTAATGTCTTAATTGAAATTGCAGGCGGAAGTAAAAATAAGTACGAATTTGATAAAGAACTAGGCGCGTTTGCGCTTGATCGCGTCCTCTATGCCTCCGTGCAGTATCCCTTTGATTATGGCTTCATCCCCAATACCCTGGCTGAAGATGGGGACCCCCTCGATGGGATGGTGATTATGGATGAACCTACCTTTCCGGGTTGTGTAATTACTGCCCGTCCCGTCGGGTTTTTAGAAATGATTGACGGCGGTGACCCGGATGAAAAAATTCTCTGCGTTCCGGACAAAGACCCCCGTTATGCTCATGTCAAGTCCTTAAAAGATATCGCCCCTCACCGACTAGAGGAAGTTGCAGAATTTTTCAGAACCTACAAAAATCTGGAAAAGAAAAAAACTGAGATTCTCGGCTGGCATGATGTAGAAAAGGTGATGCCTTTGGTTGAGAAGTGCGTTAAAGCTGGTCAAAAAGGCTAATTTAGAGACTGAGTTAAGTTGAGTTGCCCGGATATTGGGGACTCTATAAACACCGGAAAACCGGACAATTGTTGTTTCTTGTGGGGGCGCAATCCTGGCGCCCCCTTACCCGCATCGGTTGGTCAGGACAGAACATCGGGTAATGCTTCCTTAATGTTAATCCGGTGGATTCCTTGGGCGATCGCTGACTAAAGCAACCAACTCCCGCTACACTGTAAGTTCAATGGTGCTAACAACTTCAGGGCAATTCCCCGTCTCCATCCAGTCGGACTCCTGGCAATCCAGCGCGATCGCAAAGCCTGCCCGAATTTTCTGGGTTTTCCGGTCCTGATGTTCTAACATCGCGGCAGAAAGCCGCTAACCTCCTTAGAAACAACTCCGCATCATGCAGCGAACTCTTCTATTAGCGAAAATCCATAACTGCACTCTCACCGATGCTAATTTGAATTATGTGGGAAGCATTAGTATTGATCAAAAGTTAATGGAGGCAGCAGGTATCTTGCCTTACGAGCAGGTGCAGGTTGTCAACAAATCCAATGGAGAACGGTTAATCACTTATGCGATTGAGGCCCCTGGGGAGTCCGGGGCGATCGAACTCAATGGGGCCGCCGCGCGTCTGGGTGCACCGGGCGATCGCCTGATTATTATGACCTATGGACAATTTACCCCGGAAGAAGTTACAACATACTCGCCTCGGGTTGTTCTGGTTGATGAGCAAAACCGTCTAGTGGAAGTTCGACGGTACGAAGAATTGCATACTTTTAGCCTGGTTTAGGTGATATTCCCCCTAAACCCCTGCCTTTTTTGACCTCAAGTACCCTGCCTACTGCCTTGCGATCGGATAGTCTCTATGGAAACCAGCCTGGACTCTGCGTTTTTTATCAACTTCTGGGGAGTGCGCGGCAGCGTCGCCACACCCGGAAAAGAAACGGTTCACTACGGTGGCAATACCTCCTGTGTGGAAATGCGCGTTGGGGGTAAACGCCTGATTTTCGATGGGGGGACCGGCTTGCGACTCCTTGGCACGAGTTTAATGCCCCAAATGCCTGTGGAGGCGCATCTGTTTTTTTCCCACTCCCATTGGGATCACATTCAAGGCTTCCCCTTCTTCGTCCCTGCCTTTATCCCCGGCAATCTCTTTCATGTTTATGGTGCTGTTGCCCCCAATGGTGCAACCATGAAGCAGCGCCTCTCGGACCAAATGTTACATCCCAACTTTCCCATTCCGCTTCAGGGCATGAGGTCTGAGTTAAAATTCTATGACTTACACCCCGGGGATGTGGTCACCATTGAGGATATCACCATTGAAACCGCCCATTTGAATCATCCTAGTGAAGCCCTCGGCTATCGCGTCACCTGGCGAGGGCGCACCGCAGCGTACTGTACCGATACCGAACATTATCCCGATCGCCTCGATGAAAATGTTCTCTATCTTGCCCGAAATGCCGATATTTTCATCTACGACGCCACCTACACTGATGAAGAATACTATCATCCCGTTACCCCGAAAGTAGGCTGGGGCCATTCTACCTGGAAAGAAGGCATCAAAATCGCCAAAGCTGCTGGAGTCAAGCATTTGGTGATTTTTCATCACGACCCCTCCCATGATGATGACTTTCTCGCGAATGTAGAATCTCAAATTCAAGCCGAATTCCCCGATGCCTTCCTAGCGAGAGAAGGGATGAAGTTAAATCTGATTTAAAGTCACCACTCCATCACAATTCCTAAAAACTCTGGTTTTTAGTCACCCGTTCAGTGGTTCGCATTCCTCGGGACTTGGCGATCGCAAGTCCCCCATAAAAGGCGAGACTCTACCCCTCCCCTGTATCAGCTTCCTCCTAAATTGCGCACAAACCCATCCCCCCTATCCTCCCCATCTCCCCATCCCCCCATCTCCCACCCAGGGGAGTAAGATGAGAAGAATAATTTTCCATCAGAAAACATCTATCCCTTAAAAACTATATGGCTGCTAATAATGCCCACATCAAACGGTTACTCGAAACCAAGCAGTGTCAGGGAGGCATCCTCAATGAAGCAAACCTGGGTCGTTTTAATCTGAATAAAGCGGACTTAAGCGGTGCTAAATTACTGTTTGCCAACCTCAATCAAACTAATCTCAGTCATGCCAACTTAAGTGGGGCTGATTTGAGTTTTGCCAACTTAGTGGATGCTAATCTCACCCATTCGGATCTGAGTGGGATGGATGGCAAGGGGATGAACCTGTTTGAGGCGAAGTTGAATCATGCCAACCTCAGTGGGGCCGATTTGACGTTTGCTAATTGCGTCAATACAAATTTCACGGATGCCAATCTCAGTGGTGTGGATTTCAAAGGCGCAAATCTGATTGGGGCTGTTCTCAATCATGCCAATCTCAGTGGGGTGCAATGTGCGGGGGCAAATCTGGGGAATGCACAATTGGTTGAGGCTAATTTAACCAATGGGGATTTGAGTGATACAAGGTTAGTGGATGCGGACTTGCGAGATGCCAATCTCAATGGGGCGGATCTTAGAAATGCCAATTTGTTTAATGCCAATCTCAGTGGGGCGAATCTCACTGGGGCGAACTTGGGGGGTGCAAATTTGGCTCATGCCAAGCTGGATGGGGCAATCGGACTCTATGGCAGTGGCATGGGGATGTCGGGCGATCGCCACTCGGGGATGCATCAAGCTGGAATGGCTTATATTCCGTTGGGACAACCCGGGGCTTATCCTGGAGGCGGTAGCGGTTTGGCCCTTCCCCGTCCGGGGATGCAGTAACGGGCGATCGGCTCAGTTTTTGGGGTGGGTTGTGAGATTTACTTACTCGCAACCCATTTTTTATTTTTAAACCCCTAAATGTGCTATATAATGGTTATTAAAACTAGAAATTTAGGAGAAACCTATTGCAACGGGGTTCATTAACGATTGTAGGAACTGGCATCCAACTGGGAGGACATCTCACTTTAGCGGCTCAAGCTTGGATTAAACAGGCGGATCACCTGTTGTTTGCGGTGGCTGACCCGGTAACGGCGAAATGGTTACAAACTCTGAATCCCACGGCTGAAGCCTTACCTTATAACATGGAGTGCGATCGCCGCAGGCAAACTTACAGGGAAATGGTCGATCGCATTATGGTAGCTGTGCGGGACGGGGGGACTATCTGTGCCGTATTTTACGGTCATCCGGGGGTGTTTGCGGACCCGGCACATGGCGCGATCGCCCAGGCAAGGCGAGAAGGTTACTCCGCTCAAATGTTGCCGGGAATTTCGGCAGAGGATTGTTTATTTGCTGATATTGGCATCGATCCGGGAAAAGGCGGCTGTCAGAGTTTTGAAGCTACTGATTTTCTGATCCGGCAGCGCAAGTTTGACCCCCATTCTCACTTGATTTTATGGCAAGTTGCCCTAATTGGTAATCGGGGATTTTATCAAGAGGGTTCAGAGAAACGGGGATTAACGGTATTAGCAGAGGTGTTACAACAGGATTATCCCAGTGAGCATGAAGTCATTATTTATGAGGCGGCAGTGTATTATCCAGTTTGTCAGCCGGTAATCAATCGAATTCCCTTGGATTCTCTGCCGTCAGCTCAGGTAACAACGGTTTCTACTTTGTATATACCGCCCATCGGTCCTGCACCTGTGGATCAAGAGATGATGGTACGCTTAGGAATGATAGAGGGTTAAGGGACAAATGACTAAGGACAAAGGACAAACCCCAAATGATGCCCGAGGGCTGGCACAGGAGGGGGAAACGCTGCGGCAACAGGGACAATATGAGCAGGCGATCGCGAACTTTACGGAGGCGATCGCCTTGAATCCTGAGTATGCTTGGGCGATCGCACACCGAGGGGAAACTTACTATCAGATAGGTCAATATCATAAAGCCCTGATAGATTTCAATCGCGCGGTGGAACTAGACCCTAACTATATTTGGGCGATCGCCCATCGGGGGGTGACTTATGAGCGACTGGAACGCTATCCAGAAACCTTAGCGGACCTCAACCGAGTTTTAGAACTCAAACCGGATTATCCTTGGGCGATCGCCTACCGATGTCGCGCTTATGAAATGATGGGACGCTATGAAGAAGCATTACAGCAGTTTGATCAGGCGATCGCCCTCGATGAAACCATCATTAAAGATTGGGTAACGGAACGGGGATTAATCCTCAGTTTTATGGGGCGCTATTCTGAGGCGATGGTCTATTACCAAAGAGCTTTACAGGAAACGCCCGATAATCATTTGACCCTGTATTGTATCGCCTTTACCAAAACTCGTTGGCAGGGACTGGCAGTAGCCCAAGAGGACATCAACAAAGCAAAAGTCATATTGCACAGAATGGAGAAACCCAATGATTCCAGTGCCGTACTTTACGAACTTGGGGGTTTAGCCGCTTTAGAAGGCCAAACTGAAATCGCCTTAGATTACCTGGAACAAGCCATATCTCTCGATTATCTTCCCAGACGGCGAGCATTGCATGACTTGGCCTGGTTAGATCTACGTGCCGATCCTCGGTTTCAAGCCTTAATTGCCCCTTAACCTCAGAACTAGTGGAGTGAGACTGAGTAGCCTACCCGCCTTACTGGATAACCCGTAAATTTATCTTGAAAAATACTCAAGCACAGGAAGTGTAAGACTGGCGTGAATTGTCGAGAGATGGTTTAGAAGTGATTAGTTTGAATTCTCAAGAAACGGAGTCTAAGTTTTATCCAGCGAATCAGTTTAATGGTAAAATTTCTACAGCCATAGTATTAGAATACACCCCTTCCCTTAATTCACGCAATTTACCTCAATAAAAATGGAGCAGTTCAATGGTTCAAATAGCCGAAACTCCAAAAAGTCTTGCCCAACAGGGTGAAACTTTCCGACTCATGGGAAAATACGACCGGGCTATAGATTATTTCCAGCGTGCCCTTGAGTTGAAACCCAATTATGCTTGGGCACACGCACACTTAGGGGCTTCATACCGTGAAAAAGATCTGTTTAATCCAGCCTTAGAATCTCTGAAGCAGGCCATTTCGTTGGATCCTAATTATGCTTGGGCATACGCAAATTTGGGATCGCTTTACATTAAGCGGGAGCAATACTCAGAAGCAGAAGAGTGCTTTCAACACGCGATCGCCATTGATGGTCACTATGCCTGGGCCTATGCTCACCTCGGTCAAGCCTGTTTCCTGCAAAGTAAGCTAGAAGAGGCCGAAAAATATTTATCCCATGCGATCATACTCAATAGTGAGTACGCTTACGCCTATGCGTTGCGTAGTGCTGTCTTCTCTAGCCTAAAAAACTACGAAGAAGCTGTATATGATATCCTCACGGCCATTCGGATCGATAATACGATCTACGATCAGGCGATCGCTAAAGGCGCACTTCATGAAATGCTCGCTATGCGAGGCAGCTAAGGGTTTTGGGCAACTCAGATCTAACCCGATCAAATCCATCCTCCAGACTAACTATACCAGGGGAGAACTTGACTTGAACGCACTATTAGAGTTTTTAACCGAGGTAGGGACCAACCCTCATCAGCAATTGGCCTTTGCGAATGCACCTGAAAATACCATGAAATTCGCGGGTTTAACAGACCTGGAGCAACAACGGGTCCAAAGCGGGGACGCGAAGCAAATTAGCGCCCTCTTTACTCAAGAACAGACTATCCTTGCAGTTGCCTGTATCGATCCAGTAGACGACCCCTTACCGGATCCTGATCCTCCGTCGGATCCGGATGACTCAGAATAATAGATTTGATGTTCTGGGTTGCAGAAAGTTGTTAGTTTCCTCAACGTGAAGCAAATGATTCAATGCACCAGCTTGCCTGAAATCTAATTTTTGTAGTTCGTTGAGTCTGTCAATCACAATTGTGCATGACAGGCTCATAAGCCGAAAAACCTTATCAGTTTCCGTCTTTTCTTTTCAGAAGATATTTCTAACTTAAAATCATTATAAACACTATGTTAAATTATGAAATCGTGGAGACTCTCTATGAGAGCAGTCAATCCATTGTGTATCGAACGGTACGCCGAACCGATAGACAATCCGTGATCATAAAACTGCTCAAAGATGCCTATCCCTCCCCGGAGAAGATTGCTAAATTCAAGCGAGAATATGAACTGAATCAAAGTTTAGACCACTATCCGGGCATTGTGGATGTTTATGCCCTAGAAACCTATGATAACCGTTGGTTCATAGCGCTAGAAGACTTTGAGGCTCAATCTTTAACACAGTTAAATCTCGCAGGTCAACAGTCGGTAATGGACTTTCTATCGATGGCCCTTGAGATTGTTGAAATTTTAGGTTACCTTCACCAACATTATATTATTCATAAGGATATTAATCCCTCAAATATTCTTTTTAATCCCACAACTCAACAGCTTAAAATTATTGATCTGGGAATTTCTACAGCCCTTTCTCGGGAGACTCCAGCCTTTCGCAATCCCAACTTATTAGAAGGAACCCTTGCCTATATTTCTCCAGAACAAACCGGACGCATGAATCGCAGTGTAGACTATCGCAGTGATTTTTATGCTCTCGGGGTCACATTTTATGAACTCCTCACCGGCAGTCTTCCTTTTTTGACAACCGATCCGTTGGAGTTGGTGCATTCGCACCTGGCTAAATCCCCAGTTCCACCCCATCAACTAAATCCAGAAATTCCCGAGGTACTTTCCCAAATTGTCCTCAAACTCATGTCTAAAAATGCCGAAGACCGATATCAATCGGCTTTGGGATTAAAAGCCGACCTAGAATACTGTCTGAATCAGTGGCAAGCGATCGGACAAATTCACCCGTTTCTCCTTGCCAACCAAGATAGTTCTGACCGATTACAAATTCCCCAAAAACTTTACGGCAGAGAAACAGAAGTTCATACCCTACTGACTGCTTATGAGCGAGTTGCTGCTGTGCCAAATGGTATCACTGAACTCATGCTGGTCTCCGGATATTCTGGAATCGGTAAAACTGCCTTAGTTCAGGAAATTTATAAACCGATTACTCGCTCTAAAGGCTATTTTATCTCCGGTAAATTTGACCAGTTACAACGAAACATCCCCTATGCTTCTCTGATCCAAGCTTTTCGAGTATTAATTAAACAACTACTGACCGAAACTGAGGCAGAAATTTCCAGATGGCAGAAAAAACTTTTGGAGGCTTTGGGGGCAAACGCCCAAGTCATTATAGCCGTTATCCCTGAAGTTGAAAGCATTCTAGGCAAGCAACCAGAGGTTCCAGAACTGCCGCCCTCTGAAGCCCAAAATCGCTTTAATTTAGCCTTCCAAAATTTTATAAAAGTCTTTACCCAACCGGAACATCCCCTGGTGCTGTTTTTGGATGATTTACAATGGGCAGATAGTGCTTCATTGAAATTAATTCAAGTGTTAATGACTTCCCCGGATAGCCAATATTTATTTTTAATTGTGGCCTATCGAAACAACGAAGTCAGCGCCGCTCACCCTCTCATGCTCACCCTAGAGGACATTAAAAAAGCTCAAGTAAGGGTGAATCATATCTCTCTCCAGCCATTGAACCTCTTAAACACAATTCAGTTAATTGCTGATACTCTAAAACAAACTCCAGAAGAAGTTAAAGATCTGGCGGATTTGGTTCAAGCCAAAACAGGGGGTAATCCTTTTTTTATGACCCAATTTTTAAATACACTATATAGCGAAGAATTATTGTGCTTTAATTATAAGAAAGAGGCGTGGAACTGGGATATAGCAAAAATAAAAGCCCAACCGATCGCCGAAAATGTGGTAGATTTAATGGCAACCAAGCTAAATAAGCTAACGTCAAACACTCTGTCCCTATTAAAATTGGCAGCTTGTATTGGTAACCAATTTGACTCGGCAACTTTAGCCCTAATTTCTGAAAATTCACCCCACGACATAGCTTTAGCCTTAACTTCAGCCATGAACGAGGGTTTTATTTTAGCCCTCAGCAATGATTATCAATTAATGGAATTTGATATCAAAGGCTTAGGCGATCGCTTATCCGTAGACTATCAATTTGGTCATGATCGCATTCAGCAGGCCGCATATTCGCTCATGGATGAGATCCAGAAGCAATCTATCCATTGGCAAATTGGCAGATTATTACTGCAAAATATCCATCCCGAGGAACGAGACACCCATCTATTTGATATTGTCAATCAGTTAAACCTCGGTCAGCAGTTCATTACTAACCGCGCAGAACAAGAAGAGTTAGCCCGCTTAAATCGGGAAGCTGGGAACAAAGCTAAAGCATCCGCTGCCTATCAATCGGCCTTTAACTATTTACAGGGGGGTCTGGAGCTACTCTCTCCAGACTCGTGGCAGCAACAGTATAAACTGACCTTGGATCTCTATCGAGAAACGGCAGAAGCCGCTTATTTGAGCGGGCATTTTGAACAAATGGAACAGTTGTGTGAAGTCCTCCTAGGATCGGCCCAATCCTTGATAGACCGAGTTCCTATTTATCAGGTTAAAATCCGAGCAAGAATGGCTCAAAGTCAACTGCTAGAAGCCATTGATATTGCCTTAGAAGCTCTGAAACTGTTGGGAATTACTTTTCCCGAGCAACCTAGCCAGGAAGATATATTTAATGGATTTCAGGAAACTAAAGCAGCATTAGCAGGGCGAGAAATTGAGGATTTAATCGACCTGCCAGATATGACCGATCCCATTCACTTGGCAGTCCTCCAACTTATCTTAGCAGTTTCAGCACCCTGCTTTATTGCTCGGGTAGATTTACTGACGATGATGATGTTTAAAATCGTCTGTTTATCCTTAGAATATGGCAACACTAAAGAATCCATTCCTGGCTATGCTTTGTATGCGCTCATTGTTTGTAACTTTTTTAATGATATCGAGAGTGGATATCGCTTTGGAAAAGTTGCATTAACATTGGTAAAAAATCCTCGCTTTTATCAATATAAAGCAATGACTTATTTGGTAATTAGTTCTTCTGTTTTGCATTGGAAAGAACATATCCATAAAATTCTACCCGCTTTTATAGAAGGATACCAAAGCGGACTTGAATTGGGCGACCTGGAATATGGAACTTTAAATGCTGCTACCTTTTGTATTAATTCCTGTTTAACGGGAAAAGAATTGTCTCTTACTGTTTTGGAGATGAAAAATTTCCATCAAATTATCTTCAAATTCAAACAACCTACTATTTTAAACTGGCATAATATTTATTGGCAATTTGTTTTAAACTTTATTGAGATAACTGAAAATCCTTCTCTTCTGATGGGGGAAGCCTACAATGAACAAAAAATGCTGCCCCTTCATCTGGAAATCAATGATAAGAGTTCCCTGATTAATTTATATTTAA
>CBFGOM010000010.1:0-56958 GCA_965650385.1 uncultured Oscillatoriaceae bacterium | reverse complement strand
CGCTTCCACATCAGCTACGGGAACTCCCATCAACCAAGCAACCGGGGCCATTAAATAGGATAAAATCAACTCAAAAGATAGAGAAGGAATTCCGACCCAATTCCCCATCGAGCCTAATCCCGCATTCAACAAAGCCACTAATCCTAAAAAAGCAATTAACATCGCTGCAACATTTAAGGCTAATTTTAGCCCTTCAATTGCTCCGGAAGTTATGGCATCAATGGCATTGACATAAGGAGTTCCCGGGTCAATTTCTATTTGACCGGCTGTGGCAGATTTTTCGGTTTCTGGATACAACAACTTAGAAACCGCCAAAGAGGCCGGTGCAGACATCACCGAAGCGGATAACAAATGTTCCACCGGAATTCCAAAAGAAATATAAGCCGCTAATACCCCGCCAGCAATGGTGGCAAATCCTCCGGTCATCACTGCATGAAGCTCAGAATTTGTCATGGTAGCAAGATAGGGTTTAATGAGGAGGGGGGCTTCCACTTGCCCGACAAAAATATTTGCCGCAGAAGAGAGGGATTCGGCACCGGAAGTTTTCATCGTTCGCATCATCACCCAAGCAATCCCTTGGACAACCCGCTGTAAAATTCCGTAGTGATAGAGGAGGGTGATGCAGGCGGAAAAGAAGATGATAGTGGGTAAGATTTTAAAGGCAAAAAAATGTTCTTTAAAGTTTTCTCCAAACACAAACGCGGCCCCGACATCCGCAAAATTCAGAAAATCATTGACGCGATCGCCTAAAAACTTAAATAAGGCGAAACCTGGTCTGGTTCTGAGAATCAACAGCGCAAAGAACAGTTGCAACCCAATTCCCCAGAGGACCGTTCCCCACCGGATGGCTTGTCGGTTGACCGAAAACGCATAAGATATCCCGACAAATGTAATTAATCCCAACAGAGAAATTAAGCGTTCCATGAGCTTTCCCCCCAAAGCGCCAGAATAGTCAAATCATATCAAGTCCCCTGGACAAAAGCGATCGCCAGAACTCGTGATCCCCAAAATCGTTGGTTATCAAGAAAGATACTGGGTAGATTTTGTCAAGAGGTCTATTATAGAAATATTCTTTATCTCTTCAAGAGTTAAGCCTATGAAGCGTCGAGAGTTTTTAAGCTGGGTTGGTGTCGGTGGGATTGCCAGTTTTTTACCCCTGGCGATCGCTGCCTGTACCCCCTCGGGAGAATCCAGGGCAGAAGTATCGACTACGCCAGGTAACTTTGAGCCAGTCGGAACAGTCTCAGAATTAGAGACTCAGGGTCAAATTCTGAAGGAAAACTTTAAAAATGGACCCATTTCTGTAACCCGCAATCCAGAAGATTCTAAACTCCTTTATGCCGTGAATCCGACTTGTACTCATGAAGGCTGTTTAGTGGATTGGAACGGTGGAGAACGTAAGTACATCTGTCCCTGTCATGGGGCCGAATATTCTCCCGATGGCACCCTTCTCAAAGGTCCAGCTGAAGAAAATCTCCCGCCCTATTTAGTCAAAATAGAAGGAGATCAAATCTTAGTCCAAGCGATTTAAACCCTAAGTCTACACCCCTTCCAACGCCGATTGATTGCCATCAAGATCGTCGAGTTCGCGATCGCCCTGCCTAAAAATTTCCGATTGATTCATCCCGACTTTGTACAGGAGGATCCGTATAGGGTCCATGCCTACCCCATGAGTTAGGAGAACAGGGATGCACCTCCAGTTTTTAGGCAGGGTTAGCCTATTTTTATTCTTTTTTTCGCTACCGGCCCTCATGCAACCGTTAGATCCAGCCGGTTGTTCCACCGCGAGTCCGAATCAATCGATACCCCATTCGGCCCGGGACAAACTCGCTGAATCTATCCTGAATGCCGCTAAAAATAGTTCTAAAAGTACCCAGGCGGCTATGTTTGGAACCCCAGACCCACTCCAGAGCGCTCGCCGGGATGCCACGAATTTAAGTGTGATCTCCATTCCCCCCTTCCCAAAGACTACTTGTCGCCCGTAATCCCCGAGGGCGCAGCAGGTTTTGCGCCCTTGCTCATCACAATTTTCCGGTCCCTGCTGCGATCGCATCCCCTTAGTTTGAGCCAGCAGTCTAAAAATGAGTTGTAACAACTTAAGTGAGCAAAATGCTCACACTACAAGGGTTTCCACCTTGGAGCCATTCCCCAAGCGCTGGAGGACTGCTGTAGACTTCTAACTCTTATGATAATCTGACAGCAGATATCAACCTATCCCGATCTTTGCTGTCCGGTGGATGGATCACCGATGGCTCAAACCCTTGAAAAGGGAAAATAGTTCACCCCTCAGTTTTGTCTCGCTAAAGTAGGACGACTTGATTTTATGAAGATTTTGGATCGCCAAGGCCGCTTATTTGGCAAAATCAGCATTCTTGACCTGGGTGCTGCCTTGGTCATTCTCCTGGTAATCGTCGGGATCTTTTTCTTTCCCGGTACTTCCGGTTCTGTTGCCCAAATTGGCGGGGTAACGACGAAACCTGTTGAGGTTGATTTGATTGTTCGGGGACTGAGTGTCCGGGACCCCGAAGCCCTACTTCGGGAATTTCAAGAAAAGGGCAAAACCAATGTGATTATCCGCAATCAGCCTTATGGTCAAGTTGACGTCAAATCCGTAGAACTTCTGACTCGAACCCTAGCCGTTCCCCAACCCGATGGTTCTGTTAAAGCATTACCCGACCCTAGGCAGGAAGAATCGTTTAGCGCTAATTTGCTGATGACCTTGGGGGGAAATGCCAAAATTACTGAAGATGGGCCAGTTCTAGGGAATAGCAAAGTCAAAATCGGCACGCCGATGGAACTGGAAGGCACTACTTATAACTTTAATGCCAGTGTAATTGACGTGCGGATTCCCTAAGCTGCGATCACATTTGTAAGTCTCAGGAGTCCAAAACCCTCCCCAGTCCTCGAACCCAGTTAAGAAACTGGGTTTCTGTATTTAATCGGTGACAATTGGCAAAACCTTCAGCAAGCAACCCGGTTTCTGGTCCTCTCCCCAGTTAAGAAACCGGGTTTCTGCATTTCATACCAAATCCGGTTGTCCTAACTCCGGTCAGATTCTGGCGATCGCTCAGTGAGTTCCACCAGAAATCTGCGGATGAGTCCAATAGTCACCGCAGGAACTTCCAATTGGGGCGTTAATCCCACCCTTTCAAGCTGGATAAACTCCCGAATCGCCGAGGGATTGAGACTGGCGAGACGCTTGCCGAGTTCGGGTCCGGTAAATTGGGACTGGCGTCCCCAAATAAAGGCGGTAGGAGTGGTGAGTTGGGGGATATCCCGGGATAAATCAAAGCACAGGTCCCCACGCACGAAGGAGAGGGCCGCATATTCACCATTCGGTTCTAGGGCCGATTGGAGGTAGGCTTGGACGATTTCTGGATAAATTAAGTCCGGATTGGCAAATTGTCGGCTTTGCAGGAACCCGCGAATTCCCCCTTCTGTGGCAATTCCCGTCCGATATAACAGTTGATCTAAAAACGGCGTTTTCACCAGTTGGGCGAAAAAGCTGTTGCTGTAATTTTCCCCAAAGTCGGAGAGTCCCGAGGGGGTGGTTAAAATGAGGCTTTTAAAAAACTCAGGATGGGCGATCGCCACGCGAATGGTGAAGGCAGCGGTTAGGGACGAGGCGATCGCGACTACAGGTTCGGGGCAAGTTTGTTGGATAAACTCAGTGAGGGTACTCAGATAGTCTTCAATTTGATAATTGCGTTCCGGATGTTCCGAACGTCCCCATCCGATTAAATCTGGGGCAAGAATCCGGTAGTCTGGAGCAAATGCGGGATAGACTTTCGACCACTCATAAGCGGAAGACCCCCCACCAAATCCGTGCAGGAAGAGTAAGGTAGGTTGGGTCGGGCGATCGCGACTTTCAGAGGGTCCACCCTGCCAAAACTCCGGGCGATTCGTATAGTAAACCATGCGACCCAGGGAGGTCACAATTGAACCCTGGTCAAAACCGGGGGGTATAAACATCAATTTACCTCCTTATTTCAAGATGATTATTCTTCCATTGGGGCTGTACAATCTCCACGGTTCCGAGGCGATCGCGCTTTACTTTCTCAGGCCCTCTGTCCTGAGCGCTATTTTTGAAAACGGGTTTCCAATGCAAAGGATTTATCAAGCCTAATCTAATTTGATAAAGTTTCCATAAAGATCCGGATCCGCTTAAGTCGGGCTAGAGCGGGTTAAAACCCTTCTGCTTCAAGGATTGGGTAGGGGTTTTAGTTCCGGATATAATTTCCCCAGGGTACTGTTAAAATCGCCGCGATCAGACATAATTTACAATGTGGGGTGTCACCCCTCATGGTTGCTAGGGACTGGCGGTAACTCAATCTGATAATCGATGGCTGGATCGGGCTATTCAGTCAAGCCGGATATAGGGTGTGGTTTTGGCAAAGGCGATCGGTTTGAGAAATAGGGGTTAATTTTTTCCCGAAAGAATATTTCTGGGGTGAACATCTTTACCAACTGGGCAAATCCCCAAAGGGGGAACCCCCGGTGTCAACCCAACAGGTGATGGAATCCCTTGTGGAATGATGCAAGGGCGTCATTGCGGGGAGATGTCTGAATGGAGTTCAACGATCGCACGGAAAACGAGAGCGATCGCCCGATTAGGGTTCAAACATTCAAGGGTGGGTTCATCTGAATTAGCCAGAAGTAACTTTAACAGGGACCGATAATATGATGCGTCAACGTGCAGTGATGGTAGAGCAATTTAATTCCGATAGCCGTGATTTCTCTAAAAAGCGGAATCAGGACTCGGTGATCAAGTTGAATCAAGTTCCCCCCTTGGCCTCTTTTGCCAATAATTTAGAGTCAGAAACTGTCGAGTTGAGTTTAGTTGAACCAGAACTCGGACACTTCATTTTAGATTTAGAAAGCTTAAACTGTTTTGAAGTTGTAGAACATCAATTTGAGAAGCAAGGGGTCATTTTCAACAATGCGATCGCCCTGGCCCCTTCTAACCCGGCTTTTCCCAGTAAATCAGGGCGCATTGTCATCATGGGTGCCCCCAAAAGCGGGGCGATCGAAGTCACCTTTCTCCAACCCGTTCATCTGGTCAATAGCCTCGTCACCAGTTCTCGGCGCACTGTTCTTTGTGCTTACAATGAACAAGGCGAACAAATTGCGGAAGTCGAAACCCTCGGACCAAATTTAGCGGGTTCCCCCTCATTAATTCCCCCGAATGCAGAACTTATTGTCAATGTTCCTAACATTCATCGGGTCACCTTTTATGCCTTTGATGGTCATCTTACTCTAGCGGGGTTTTCCTTTGCTGTTTAGTCCGAGAAAACCCTTAAAAGTTAAGTGGATTAGCGCCTTTTGTTTTCATTTTTAGTAAAGTGTTTCTGGAACGAAAGGTGCTAATTTAATCAAAAAAATGCAATCAACTTACTTGGAACTTTAAATAAAAAATTCATGAAAAATATTTTTAATTCTTAAATTTTTGTGTTTAATTTTTTACAAAAATTCAATCAATTAATCTTCTAATTTTTCAAAACTAGATTATTTTAAAGTAGTCAAAAATGATAGAACTATCACTCAAAACCTGTACAAATTCAGCCATTAAATATCTTCAGTCCTGGGTTCTTCCGTCCCGGGCGCTGCTTCATCATACTCTAACCAGAAGCTCTACTGCCTTCTTTTCCTCAACCGGATTAAAAAGGCAACTGCTTTCCCAATCCCCCCAGTATCCCCAATATTGGGAATCTCTATCCAAAGATATTCCCAGAAATGCCGTATGAGCGTAAACTATATCCATCTTGTTTCTGTGACTCAGAGGAAATAGGTAAAATAACGTGGCAAAGGGGTTATCGCAGTGGCAACAATGGGTCAACGAGCTCTGGAGGGTATCCCCTCTTCTCAAGCAGGGCTTTGTGGACAAAACTGGCTCACCGATGCGAATCCGTTTAAACAGCACTGGGCTGTTAGGAGGGACGGTGACGATCGCCTTGCTGATTTGGAACTGGAAACTGTTAGTTGCAACCGGGGCGGGGGTCCTGGTCATGTTAGCGACTTACACGATCCAGGGATGGAATTGGCATCAGGTGCGATCGCGCTTGAATCAGTCTCTTGGCGGTGCGAACCGTCAGGTGGCGATCGCTGTGGGCACCGGAGGACTTGCTACCCTCGGAAGTTACATGGCAGTCTCGATTTGGCTGGAATCCCCCAGTCCCTGGTTCGCAACCGCAGCGATCGCCCAGGGAATCATGACTTTCGCAACTTTAATCTTACTGGTCTGGCAAGGACTCAATCATCAAGAGAGTTCTGAGGCAAGTCATCGGAATGCCGGGGTGATGAATTTAACCGATTCAGACCCTCTCAAACGTTTAATTGCGGTTCGACAAATTACGAAATCCCTACCCATGACCCCCGTTGCTGAACGACGGGCGATCGCTGACTATTTTCGCCTGATGTTATCTCGGGAAACTGAACCTCTGGTTCGCGATGCGGTTCTGGATGGACTCCAAGCGATCGAACCGAGTAAACAGCTTGGGGTAGGAATGGAACCTCTAGCAGTCCCTCCCTTGAAAAAGCGCACTCCCGTAAAAGTACGCCCTCGGGTTTATCAATATGAAGAATAGGCGATGGTTTTTTATGGGGGAAATTAACGACTGAAGTCGTTACTACAAACAACAGAGGGAATCAATAAAGGGCGTTGTTTGAGTCGGGTTTAACCGACTTTAGCGATAAGTCCGCCAACCTTTGAACCCTCGCCAGTTGTTGCTATCCCAACCCGCATTAATGGTCGATCGCCAGCACTTGGATAGGGTCACCGGGTGCAAGGGTGGAAACTCCGACAGGAATCACCGCAAGGGCAGTAGTTTG
The DNA here is from genome assembly GCA_965650385.1 of uncultured Oscillatoriaceae bacterium. Classification (GTDB taxonomy): domain Bacteria; phylum Cyanobacteriota; class Cyanobacteriia; order Cyanobacteriales; family Laspinemataceae; genus Laspinema. Next base: position 50,130 of record CBFGOM010000010.1, on the reverse strand, counting down.
GGCGAGATTAATCAAATTTCCTGAACTGTGACTGCCGCCTGCGAGTTCAAATTGGTAAGTGCCCTCAATGCAGTGGATTTTCCCCCATAGATAGATTTCTCGGGGTCCTCCTCCGCGTAATTCTTGCTGAGATCGCGCCGTTAAAAACAGGGGTTCCCATCCCTGCTGCCACCCCGAGAACTTCCGCATCGCCGGTTGTACGAAGCGCCAGAAGGTGACTAAGGCAGACACCGGATTTCCCGGCAACCCAAAATAGAGGACAGAAGAGGTGGACTCTTCGCGATGGAAACTGGCAACGGTTAAGGGTTTCCCGGGTTTAATCGCCACTGCTTTGATGTGGATTTTGCCGCTTAATTGGCTCAGAATTTGTTCAACATAATCATAGTCGCCCACGGAGACGCCGCCTGTAGAAAGGACTATATCGGCAGTTGCTAAGGCACGGGCGATCGCCTGTTGCAGGGCCTCGGGTTGATCCCCCACAATTCCCATCAGCAAGGCTTCCCCTCCTGCGGCAGTGACGGCAGCGGCTAAAGCATATTGATTCGAGTCTACCAGTTGTCCGGGTTGTAAAGGTTGGCCGGGAGCAACTAACTCATCCCCTGTGGATAAGATAGCGACTTTACAACGGCGGTAAACTGGCACTTGGGTAATTTGTGCTGTGGCAAGAATGGCAATATCGGGCGCACTCAGGACGATTCCTGGGGATAACAGGGGAGTTCCAGATTGGTAAAAGGAACCTTGATAACGCACCCATTCTCCCCGTTGTGAGGGGGCGGATAAGATTTCCACGCGATCGCCTTTCCGTTGGGTGTCTTCCTGAATCGTCACCGTATCCGCACCTGGTGGCATCATGGACCCGGTGAAAATTCGGACCGCTTGTCCCTTATCAATCGTTTTTTGAGGGGCTTTCCCAGCGGGAATTTCTTCGATGATTTCCAATTGGATGGGGCGATCGCGACGGACTTCGGCGACATCTTCATAACGCACTGCATATCCATCCATTGCGGAGTTATCCCAGTGGGGAAAATCTAAGCTTCCCACCACCGATTCTGCTAACACTCGCCCCCGGGCGGATAACAACTCGACCTGTTCCTGATCCTCAACCGGATCCATCGGTTGCACTAACCCTAAGATGATTTCTTCTGCTTGTTTAACCGGCAACATGGACAATCAATCACCCCTTCAAACGGATGAAGTCAGTTTATCGGGTTTGGGGACTCAATGCCTACCCCAGTCAGGGTCAGGGAAACTTGAATTAAGAATTAATTGTTAATCATTAATCCTCTTTAACTTTTTAACATTTAATTCTCAATTCTTCTGTTTCACTCACCCTGTCTTACTCTGGTTGGATGGGGGGTTCCCCGATCCCTAGCTCTTTTTTAGATTTTTTAAGCTGTTTCCAGAGTCCCTTAATGTCTTCATAGGCTTGATCCGGGGAGATTTTGCCCCCGGTTTCTAAACCACAGATGTAGTTCACTTTTTGAGCAAATTCTTGTAAATTTGCATCAAAGGCTAAGTTTTCGGGTGAAAACTTACCATAGTATCGACTGCGCGGATAGAGAAAATCCGATTTGTCTGTCATAGCTTCCTCCAGAATCAACAATTAGCAGCTTTGACCCAAGCGGATCCAGGTGGGTGTTCTTCTGGACCCTTGGTGAGGGGTTATCTGGGGATGGAGGTTTAGACCTCTGACCTCCGTTTAACCTGTTTATTTTTTAACCTACATCCTTTAACCTATTCTTAATCTTAGAAAAACTCAACGTCATTTCTCCATCCTGGTCTCTCAGAAATTAGAGAATCCTACAGTAGCGCCCTCATATCAGGGGCTTCACCCAGAAATCTTCCGATGAAATCTCCCCATAGGGATCTACCCTAGAGATGAAACTTCTTGCATCATTTTAATGAATGAGGAGCGTTTGTCGGGGTGAGTGACCCCGTGAGGGAGTTTCCTGAATTCTGCAAGAGGGTAGTCAAGGGAGGAACGAGGTATGGAAAGCAATACTGATTTAGTATCAGAGGAAAATTTATCGGGGGGAGAGACTCGGGGCGATCGCCTCTCTTCTTCTGGGAGTGATAGTCAGTATCAACAGAAGATGCAGCGGCGCAAGGAGGTCCAAGAACAACGGGTGGCCCTTGCTTCCCGGGAGAAGGGATTAATTGTGGTGAATACCGGAAATGGCAAGGGAAAAACTACGGCAGCGTTAGGGATGGTGTTGCGATCGCTCGGACATGGATTTCGGGTGGCGATCGTCCAGTTTATCAAAGGCGCTTGGGAACCGGCAGAAAAGGAAATTCTAAGCCATTTTAGCGATCGCCTGGAATTCCACGCCATGGGAGAAGGGTTCACCTGGGAAACCCAGGACCGCGATCGAGACATCCAAAAAGCCTGTCAAGCTTGGGAAAAAGCCTTAAGTTTTATCACCAACCCAGATTATAAATTGGTCCTGCTTGATGAAATTAATGTCGCACTGAAGCTGGGTTATCTGCCTGTGGAGGAGGTTCTTGCTGGTTTAGAGCAAAAACCCGAGGAGTCTCATGTCATCCTCACCGGCAGAGGCGCACCTGCACTCCTGATTGAACGTGCGGACTTAGTAACGGAAATGACTCTCATCAAGCATCCGTTCCGGGAACAAGGTGTTAAAGCCCAGCCCGGGATTGAATATTAATCCCCGGATAATCGAACTGAGCTGACTTTGAAACGGCTCGTTAACGGCACCCGACTGGGTGTCAGTTTTTTTTGCTGGCGCAGGATTATTGCGGCCAAACTTTGTCCTGATAATTTTCTTTACAGACATTCAAAATCCGCTGATCATTCTCGCTAACGGTAGAGATGGATTGTAATCCTTCTAAGCGCACGATATTATCTAAGGCGGGATTTTGGGAAGAGGCGATCGGAGAATGTTCAATTCCCACTGCGTAGGAATACTCAGTATTCTCGTAAGTATCCACAATCGTCAAGGCTAACTGTTGCGGTTCCACTGTCCCATATAAGCAATCAAAGGAAGAACTGGGCATATAAAATGCACCAATCAGTTGAGCTGAACGAACCTCAAAAACGAGATAGGCGCGTCCCAATTCGTTCGGTTCAGAGGATTCACCATAAAGATAAACCCCATCCGGTAAATTGTGGGTTCTCGTCACCGTCGCCGCATCTGCAACCCAAGCCGCAGAAGGACCGGATTGCGCTGTCACCGCTACCGGGTTAGCAACAGCAGCGAGATTTACGCCGCCCAAGAGGGAATAAGCTGTAGCCACTAACGTGCAAACGCTTCCAGCCGCCCACCTATTCAAGGCAGATAGGCATTGAACCCCTAGGGTTTGGGTCGATGAGTTGGGCTGAGTTTCTGAAATAGTCGAGCAAAAAAGTTTATTAAGCACCCTACATTTCCCCCTAAATACTGAAATTTTAAATCCGTGATTTTTTTTGAGAAAAGAAAAGAATTGTTATTTCTTACTGAGTAGATCCAGCACCGCATTCCTGGATTACCGAATTTGTTTATAATTGTTTACAATCTTCGGAAGTGCCTTAATTTCCATACTAAACAGGCATTAGCCGAGTCATTATCCCTCTGTAGGAAGATGAGTCATCCTAAAAGTGGTGAAATCCCTCTAACAGATTGATTCCATAGTTCTCATTAAGTTAGGATTGCCAAATTACGACAAAAATGCCGAGTTTGACGGTTCTAAATACAGCGGTGAAATTGAGGTGTGAGAAGCAAAGTTATAACAACCAGTGTAGACCGGATCGAGTCACGAGTCCAGAATTTACAGCCCAGCGATCGCAAAACTTAACAGACTCTGGCGATCGGGCGTTTGCCCAGGAGTGTTATCCCCTCGGCGATTCAGTGGGTAACCTTTATGGGGGAAGTGGCCCCTAGTGTAGCGGTATGAGCTTCAATCAATCGGACAAAAACCGGATTTCTCCCCCCGATTGCTTGCTAATAAGCAGATTTTTGGTTAAAACCCTCGGTTTCTAACCCATGAATTACCCTCAGACTAAGGCTGGGTATCGTATTAAAATTACAGGGACAAGAAACCCGGTTTGTCGTTCCAAGGGAGTAGCAACGCTCTCGTAAAGGCGCTTAGTCTGGCATCGGAATAAGAAGGATTCTAAAGAGATTAGGCTTGGAAATTCTCTCACCCGCACTTTTTTAAAACCCTAAGTCCAATTTCGCTGATTCCGCAGCGGTTAATAGTAAATCGGTTTCCATGCCTTCCCAATCCATATCGCCGACTTCTTGATAGAATTTGGCATCATAAGCCCGAGTTTGGACGACGACGGGCATGGGGACGGCATGACCCAAAACGAGGGCTTGTTGCTTGGAATCGAGCTTTGAGAGAACGGATTTGAGATTTTGTCCTCCAGAAACGCCGGTGAAAATGGCATCAATATCTTTTTCATCATTGAGTAAGGCGGTGATGCGGGTGCCGATTTGGGACATGACTTCGTTATCAATTCCCGAGGGCCGTTGATCGACGACGAGGAGGGTAACAAAGTATTTCCGCATTTCGCGGGCGATCGTGCCAAAGATGGTTTGGCGGACGGTGGCGCTGTCGAGGAAACGGTGGGCTTCTTCGATGGTAATCACCAATTGTCTCGGACGATCGCTGGGGTTTTTGGTTTGTAAAAAGATCTCGGATTTTTCTACATAAGCCCGATGAATCCGCCTACTCAGAACATTGGTTACCAACATATAAGAGAGCATATTGGATTGTGACCCGAACTCAATGACTAAATGTTTACCGGCATTCAGTTTGTCCAAAATCTGCTTGACGTAATTTTGGGGACAGCTATTCCGGATATACTTGAGTTCATCCAACAAGCCGAGTTTGCGCTGTAAAGCCATGATTGAGGCTTTATTCCCGCGCTTTTCATCGCAAAACATTTGGATGTCTTCATTACTCATGGCTAACAGTTGAGTAATCCAAGTTGTCCCAAATTCATTGCGCAGAATAATCGCATTTTCGATACTGGCTTCGGAGAGGTTTAACTCCCGTGAGACTAAGCGGATATCTTCTACTTCGATTTGGTCATAGGCGAGATACAATTCTTGAGCATCACGAACGCCGCGTCTACGGGTGGATTCGGGGTCAAGGGTATAAACTTCAACTTCGTTGGGGAAAAGTTGCCGTAAGCCTTTGACGGTACTAAATTTTTTGCCTTCCGTGGCAGCTTCCCAGCCATATTCGGAGTGCATATCAAAGATGAGATTCACGGCGGCTTGTTTGCGGATGATGCCAGAGAGGAGGAGGCGAGTGAGGAAGGATTTGCCGGTTCCAGATTTCCCGAAAACGCCGTTGCTGCGTTCGACGAAGCGATCGAGGTCGATACAAACGGGAACCTCCATATCTAGGGGTTGACCGATCGCAAAGTTGCGGCGATGGGGGTCGTCTTCCCACCCGAAGACAAGGCGAAAATCCCTCTCGCTGGCGTCGTGAACTTGGGAAAAGTGACTAGGAATGGTTTTAACCGGCCTTAATTGCATTTCTCCCGTGGTATTGGCTTGATAAGAGGCCAATCCGTTGGTTTTGAGTCCATTATTGGCGGAGGTTTTCAACAGAGAATTCGGACTCCATCCCCCTTCGTCTGCTTCTGGAGTGAGCATTAACATAGGGGAGAGTTCAATTTTTCCATAAGTGCTGCTGCCTGCGAGCACTTCTTGCATGAAGGTATCTTCCGGGTGGGGAGGATTCATAGAAATGCGGTCATTGGTGGTTCCTAAACAGACATCGGTGAGTAAACAGAAGAAATGCGATCGCGCACCTCGGACAACTAAAAATTTTCCGACTCGCATCTCTTCGACGGAGACATCAGGATGTAATTTGACTTCTAATCCTTTACTCAGAGAACCTTGGATAACAGAACCTAGTGGGCGATCGGGATTCATAAGGCAATTTTTATAAAGGGAAAGGGAAAGGAAATGCTGCTATTTCAACACCTTGATGAAAAATTCTACACGATTTCGTCTTGTCAAGGGTATTTTATGGTTAATCTTTAAAAAAAATAGCACAGAATTTATGCAGCTTACCCTAGAAACCCACAAAAAAAGTATGTATGCTTTGAGCACATACATACTTTTTTGACCGGAGTTATCGCTTATTCTATCTCAATCGAGGTCGGTTTTTGACCTGTACCTGTGGGAATAGTTGCGGTGTAGGGTAAGGGTTTGCGGAATTCAGCGTAAAGGCGATCGCGCCAGGTGAAAAAGGGTTCATACAAGGGATTATCCGCAATTCCAATCACGCCTTTACCGCGCAATTTTTCGGGAATATCCAGATAGGGTCCGGCAGGGAATTTGAGCAGGATGGATAATCCCGCTACCGCTAAATCGGCGAGGGTGGGTTGATTGCCGGTTAAATAGGGACGATCTTGCAAAATCAAGCAGAGGGCTTCTAAATCTTGCTTGATGGCGTCTTCGGCGGATTTTACGGCATCTGGGGATGCACCAAGACCCGAACCGAGGGTTCTGAGGAGGTCCGATGGTACGGCTTCAATCAGATTTTTGAGGAAATCCGGGGTATTTGGCGGCAGCAGGGCACTACGGAAACTTTGATCCTGACTGATTCCCTGAAACAGGACAACTCGGCTTTTGGTACCAATGGATTCATCTGCCCATTCTTCCATCATCAGGCACAATCCGCGTTCTTGGGGATCGGTGGGGAGAATCGGGCGATCGGGATATTTTTCGTCTAAGTATTTGGCGATTTTGGTGGAATCGGCAATCACGGTACTCCCATCTTTGAGAATGGGGACTTGGGATTGCCCGGAAAGTTGGTACACTTCGATCTGTCCAACCCCTGGGGTGACTTCCACTTTGCGGTACTCTAATCCTTTGTAATCCAGGATGAGTCTGACTTTTTCGCTGTATTGCGACAGTTCAAATTGATATAACTCTAGCATGAGACGGTCCTCTGGCTGTTTTGTTGTCCCTCTAAAGTGTATTAAAATTTTTACAATTCTTCATGAAGTTTTTTGATGGAGGGCTACAAAAGGAGATTCAGGGGCGATCGAACCTTAACAATTCCGGCGTTTTAGGGGAACTCTCTCTTGAGATAGATGACACAGACAGAGTATCCTTTCAATCCTCGTGACGTGGCTCTGCCGCGTCATGGACCATAGGAGGCTCTGCCTCCAGTCCTCAAGCAAGGGCTAATTACGGCCTCTTGTACCTGTCACGGATTCAAGTTGTCATGAGAGGTACAGGCGGCACAGCCGCCAAGAGTGTGTGACGCGGCGGAGCCATTTCACGAGGAAATTATACTTTATCCTGACGAGGGGGTATAATTCGCAAGCGTTCGAGGAGTTCGTCGATGGTTCGCAAGGTGGCAAAATCGCGATCGCTCAAAGATGAACTCTCTCCTGTAGTCTCGTTGCTTCCACCAGATGGCTGTTCCAAAAAATTAAACGCCTGCCGAAACGCGTGCGGACCGACATTCAGGGGCGAGTCTAAGTGACAGGGAACAATCCGTTCAAACTGCCACCGGGCAACGGTATCGGCCCAAGTGAGAGTTTCTTTGGGGGCGCGGTTGAGAATCAAAGTTTGGAGGATCGGTGCAACAAACAGTCTACCATCGCCGCGCAGGAGGTCAAACGATTGTTTCCAATCTGGTTGCCAGTCGAAGGGGAAGATGCCAAAATAGGCTTTTTTAGAGCGATCGCTGACCTTTCGTGCCAGTTGAAACGCTTGTCTGAGTTTCAGAGTATTTAATGTGCTAGGGCTGAAATAAAAGGCAAACAAACAGATACGCTGCCATCCTTGGCGACGATTAGCAGGCGTATCTTCTCGGACATCCGCAGCATTATCCCGCGCATGAAATAGCAGGGGATAAGGGTCAAGTTGCACGACTGCCGGGGGGTCTTCGGGGATAGATAGCACAGAATCGGTGACTAACAGCGATCGCGATGATCGATGGAAAAATGCTACTTCCCCAAAGCGTCCCAATCCTAAATCAATCGGACCCAAAATTTCATAATCAAACTCATCGGCAAAGGGAACTTTGCTACTATCCCGGGGTAACACTTGGGTGCGTCGTTGCGGCAACCCCAACCAACTCAAGGGCAAATTCAGAGGAAAACTCCACTGGGACGGCGCTACAAACACTTGTGCCAAGGGAAACCGGCGCGCAAACGGACCGACAAATACTTTATGTTCCAGTCCGGAAACCGTGGGTAGGATAATATATTTAACGGGACCATGTTGAGACTCTAATGCCTGAACTTGCCTCACACATTCCGGCGTAGGGGCGATCGGGGCATAAACCAATAATCCTCCCCGTTCCAATCTGACCACCGTCATGCGAATAGGAACCACCACATAAAGAATGCCCTGAATCTGCTCAAAAGTCCAGAGGGTATCTTTGACCACTTCTTGACAGAGGGTGCGCCTTCTGCCATACGGGTACAGAGGCATTGCTAACCAAAAGGGCCATGATAGGTCCTTTGGTTGCAGACTCGGACTCAGTGCTGAATCGGTTACGCTTTCCAATGTTTTCAGTGTTGTTATCCCTAGAGGTGGACTGGACCAGATGAGTAAGGCGATCGCCTATGATTGAGTTTACCAAACCTGCTGCAAAACTGACTGCACCCAGGGTGAAACTCCACCGAGAACATAAATGTCCAACAATTGTAAGCATCTTGCTTGCAAGCTAGATTATCTCGCCCTCAACCAACTCAGGAAGGCGAGACTATGGCAATTTTAATGTTAAGATTGCCCATTTAAGGCCGCTTTAAAGAAGGTTGTCAAGGGGATTTAATTTTTTCCTGAATGATGGCGATCGCTTGCTTTTTTTTGGGTAAACTACAACAATAGACCGCTCAACTCTCCTCGCTTGATATTGTCGCCCCCCAGCCACCTCTTGATGTCAATCCAAAACCCTTGGGTTAACAATAGGAGACGGCGAGGTTTTTTTGGGGGCGACAAGCGGCTCAGGAAAAGGATAATGGACGGTCTATCTAATTGGATTAAACTGCAATTTTTTATACTGCTTTTTTACTTGAAACGTTGAAGATAAAAGGAGACTCTTTCATACCCTCCTACGTTCCTACTCTCCTGTTATGACTAAATCTCTGAAAGCACCTCTGATTGGCATTAGCACTTATGGCAGAAACGGGGTCAGCGCTTTTTCCCTGGCCGCGACTTACGTGGATGCAGTTCGCGCCGCCGGTGGAATGCCGGTACTCCTGCCACCGGGAGAACCCAATCCCGCTGAAGTTTTGGAACGGATCGATGGGTTGATTTTATCTGGGGGTGGGGATATTGACCCGAGTGCCTATCAGGGTTCCTCTCATCCGAGTATTTATAATATTGACTCAGAACGGGATGAATTTGAACTCACATTAGCCCGGTTGTGCTTGGAAAAAGATTTACCGTTTTTGGGGATTTGTCGCGGGATGGAGGTGGCGATCGTTGCCTGTGGGGGAACTTTGGTGACTCATGTTCCTGATGAGTATGGGATGACAGTGGAACATCGGTTAGTCCCGGCACCGGGTCATCTGTATCCGGCAAAGCATCCGGTGAGAATTCTCTCCAGCAGTCGGTTAGGTGGGATTATTGGGAAAACTGAGATTGAGGTGGTATCCTGGCATCATCAAGCGGTGAGAAATTTAGCCCCAGGTTGGCGGGTGGTGGCGGAATCGGTGGGGGATTATGTGATTGAGGCAGTGGAACATCAACACTGTTCCTTTGCGATCGCTGTCCAGTGGCATCCTGAATTGTCCCCGGAAGATATCTCTCATCAGCGGATTTTTCAAGCGTTGGTGAAGGCAGCAGGAAGTCGGAAAGTGGTGCCGATTCAGGATGCGATCGCCTAAAAATTCAAGTCCGGAAAACACCAGAGGCATGAATTCTGATGAAATAACCGGACTTGATAGGACAGGTTTCCCTTCATGGATTACTACATTTCTTCCAATTCTCGACCCTTGGTTTCCTTGACCAAAAGTAGCACAAAGAAGAGAGAAATTGCCGCCGCAGTGGTATATAAACCGTAAGCAAACCCCAATCCAATATCTTTAAGGACGGGAAAGGTTGTAGACACCCCAAAGTTAGCAATCCATTGTGCCGTAGCAGCGACGGATAGGGCTGATCCACGAATGCGATTGTTAAACATTTCTCCCAGTAATACCCAGGTGACAGGACCCCAAGAAAAGCCAAAACAAAAGACGTAGAAGTTAGCGGCTAAAAGTGCGATGATTCCGGCACTGTCTGTTAAAGCAGGATTACCGGCAGCATCCAAAGAGGCGTTCCCGAAGACGGCAGCGAGGGTTCCAAGAGTGAGCATCATACCAATGGAACCAAGAATTAGTAACGGTTTGCGGCCAAATTTATCCACAAAGGCGATCGCCACCAAAGTTGTTACGATATTGGTGACACTGGTAATTACTGTAATCCACAGCGAATCTGCCTCAGAAAAGCCCACCGCTTGCCATAACACACTACTGTAATAGAAAATAACATTAATTCCCACCAATTGTTGTAGAACCGAAACCCCGATTCCAATCCAGACAATAGGAAGTAATCCACCCCTGCCGAAAAGATCCGACAACCGAGGTTTATGGTCCTGAAAAATGGTGTCTCGAATCTCTCGAATTTTCGCTGCTACATCCCCTCCGATCGCCATTGCTAAAATTGGAGTCGCTTCTGCTTCTCGCCCTTGTGCGACTAAATATCGCGGGGATTCAGGAATTCTTAATGCCCCAATTCCGTAGAGGATAGCCGGGGGAATTTCAGTCCAAAACATCCACCGCCAAGCAGGTATTCCAAACCAGAACGGTGACATCGCTGAACCCGCTCCAACCGCGATAAAATAGTTACAGAGCAAGGCTACAAAAATGCCCGTAACGATCGCCAGTTGCTGGAGAGAACCCAGTCGTCCGCGCAAATGTGCCGGTGAGACTTCGGCAATATAAGCAGGAGCAATCACACTCGCTGTACCAACTGCAATGCCACCGATTAATCGCCAGATCATAAAATCGATGATGCCGATGGCAATCCCTGAACCGATCGCACTAATTAAAAATAAACCTGCCGCCACAATCATGGTTTTAACTCGACCATAGCGATCGGCTATTTGCCCTGCAAAAAAAGCGCCTACAGCCGACCCCAGTAAGGCCGAAGAAACCGCTAGTCCTACTTGAAAACTATTCGCTTCAAATGAAATTCCTAATGCGCTAACGGCCCCATTAATCACTGCCGTATCAAACCCAAATAAAAAGCCGCCTAAAGCCGCGACGAGTGCCAACATCAACACATAAGAAGTGCGTGCCTCATAAATCGTTGGGGTTTCATTGTCAGTTTGCATTTATTAACGACTCCATGAATTTTAAAGGTTGTTTTTTTTATGGTTGTTGGAATCTGCTTAAACAGCAGAGGCAGTAAGGTATCTACCCCTGCGGATGTATCGCCTTCTAGCCGTAATTTTAACGCAAATGTTTCCCGGCGATCGCCTTCTATCCTTTTCCTCACGAAGATGGATTGGATTCCTCTTTCTATTTCTATCCCCTCTCAGGCAGTTTGAGAAGCATCAGGCTTTGTTTTTGTAACTTTTATTAATATTTCTCAACACCTCGAAATGTTAATCACGGTCTATAATCTCTACCAAAAGATAGATTTAAATTAGCCTGAGTTAGGCATAAGCTGTTATCGATTTAAAAGATTGGCAATTATTACAGGGCCTCAGACGTCAGCTAGAGACGGGTTTCATTGAGGAGAACAAACCCTTGACCCAACAAACTAGGAATCAAGCACAAGAGAGGTTAGAAACCGGGTGGTTTCACAAAATTGATACCCTTTACCTGCAAATCCAGGCAAAAACTCCGGTTTCTTGTGGTATCGGACGAATCCTGCACGAAAAACTATAACGATCGCAATCCCAACCGTTAAACAAATAAACTGATGGAAACAACATCTTTATCCTCCCTACCCTCTAACCCCAATTTAGTAGAAATTTGGGAAGCTCATCAAGCGGCTGAATTTTTCCACCATGATGTAAAAGCAGCCCTAGAAACCATGACTGAGGATGCTTATGTTAATCTAGTTCCGCTTTCTGCGATCGCCTCTGGAAAAGCAGAAATTGAAAACTTTTATGCCAACTACTTCATTGGGAAATTACCCCCAGATACTCAGGGAAAATTAATTTCTCGAACCGTGGGAGAAAACCAAATTGTAGATGAACAAAGTTTTTCTTTTACTCATTCCCAAGATATCTTTGTTCTGCCTAATATTCCGATTACACACAAAAAAGTTGAAATGCTCATTGTCATTGTGGTAGGATTTAAAAATGACAAAATTGCTTATGAGCGTCTCTATTGGGATCGTGCTTCTTTACTAGAACAAGTGGGCTGGCTTTCTAAGTCTTATATTCCTGCTTTTGAGTTAAAGTGAGTTGAGTTGTAAAACTCATGGAGGAGGATACTACTTAATCCTTGAACTGTTACAGGTAATACAAAATCCGATTGTTAAAAACCTATCGCATCTGGGTTCTCCCGGATTGATGGTGTTCCTAGGATTATCGAATGGGTAAGGGCTTGTGCTCCAAGCCCTTATAAGGATTTGGAAAGCAAACCCCTACAGATTTAAAAGTTAAGTCAGGGACCCAAATCACCCTCAATTCAGGAGACCCTCGCAGAATTTATAATTTTATTTTTAATCTCCCACTTTTCGTTCATAGGCTAAAGTTTTTCTATATTCAGCAGCTTCGGCAATTTTAGTAAATTTAATTTCGGATTTAGAAATATTTAGTTCTTTGTCAATATTCTTTACCACTTCCACAATTTCATCCAATGACACTCTAAAAAATTCTTTCCTAGAATTTGCTTTATTAACTCGTTTGTCTTCAAAATGTCTATGAAGACTTGATTCAAGTTCTGGAGCATTTTCAGAGTAAATCATTGCATGAATATCAAAAGGAAAAGGGACAGAAGCATTACTCAGTTCTTGAACCCGTTCGCCAGGTTCAAGACGTCTTGTTAAACCAATTTTATAAATATCCTCGCCAAACGATCCAATATTGGAAATAATATAAACATGACCAGCCTTAGTTAGTTGCGCTTGAGAAATTGCCCGTTCTTTATTTTGAGAAGCTTCAGCTAATTTTTCTTGTAATTCTTGAATTTTAATTTGTAATTTTTATTGAGCATTTCCCGTGGAAAATTCAATCTCTTGCCGCGCTTTTTCTAAAGCTTTTTGATATCGACTTTCTTCTCGTTCTGCTTCCTCTTTTATTTTTTCGCGTTCACGCTTTAGTTTTTCTTCTTCCCGCATTTGTTCTCGAATCAATCGCTGCTCTTCTTGCTCTTGATATTTCTGTTCTTGATACTCATAAGTCAACCAAATTTCTTGTAATTTTAAATCAAAATATTCAGGAGTGATTTCACAGTGGGTTGTTTCGGATAACTTATTTATTTTTTCGTAAGATTTTCTCACTCTATTCTCCATTGTTTGGATATTATTATATTTAATTTTTGAAATGGCTGCATCACATTCTCCATTAAAAGCTCGAAGGACTAATGTTAAAAAATCATTAGTCATTTTCTGACCTTTCTTTACACTTCCTTCCACTTGCCATGCTGTGCGACAAATCGCGGCTGTCTTATCTTTCAGCATTTGTTTCTGTAATCCTTGAATTTGATTGAGTTTTTGTTGAAACTGAGTGGAATCTGCAAAGTCATACTTAGATTCGTAAAATCCGAAAGATTCTAAAAAACTTTTTTCTTCTAGTTCTTCTAAATCTTGCTTTAATCCTGAAATTTTTAAAGTTAGACTATATTCTTGTTGTTCTGCTTCTTTATGTGAATTTTCTAATTTATCATGTAGGCTATTGATGTCCCTTTCTAGCTCTAATTTTAATTGTTCTGTAGAAATTAATCCGCCATACTTTAAATCAGCTTCTTTCAGTAATTGTTGATTGACACTATTTTTTTGTTGTACTTGTTTTAATTTGGTGTTGGCCGAAACCAAAGCATAACTCAATCCTAAAATAATCGCAAAAACTATTAAATAAATCATGATTTTTCTGGGTTTTCAATAAATTTAGAACAGATATCTTGGCAAAGAAAGGGACGCGGTATTGTCGCGTCCCTTGAGTCAATTAATTCGGTCGTTGTTGAGCTTGAGTGAGATTATATTGGGCTGGGGCGTAATTGGGGGAGATCTCGATCGCCCGTTGGAATTGCTCGATCGCCTCCGCAAGGTTGCCTTGTTGTTGCAGGGTTAGCCCCAAACCATTATAGGCTAAAGTATGCGCACTGGCTGGATTTGCGGGCCGATCGGGTAGGGCTAACGCACGGCGATAAGTAGCAATGGCTTGGTCTAAGTTGCCCTGTTCGCGATATACTCCAGCTAACCCATTATACGCTGTAGCCAGATTTGGTGAGATAGCGATCGCCCGTTCATAAGCAGTAATCGCTTCCTCTAACTTGTTTTGCCGCCGCAACATCACGCCTAAATTATTATGCACTTCGGCGAGATTGGGATTGATATCTAACGCTTGCCGATAGGCAGCGCTCGCCTCATCTACTTTATCCTGACGGGCTAAAACTAACCCTAAATTTAGATAGACTTCCGCATCATTCCCATTGAGTCCGATCGCCGTTTGATACGCAGCGATCGCTTCGTCTAACTTATTCTGCCGAACCAGCAAATTCGCAATTTTGACGTGTGCTTCCGCATCATTCGGATTAAGTGCGACTGCCCGACGATACGCCGCAACTGCCTCATCCCCTCGCTTCAGGGCAGTTAAGGCAACCCCTAGATTAAAATAAGTCTGCGCTTGATCCGGATTGAGACGCAATGCTTGCTGATAGGCAGCGATCGCCTCCTCGGGTTTTTGGCGATCGGTGAGGGCATTTCCCAGATTATTATACGCACTGGCATTATTCGGGTCCAATGCTAACGCTTGTCGATACTGGGCGATCGCCTCATCCACCTTATCCTGATAAAATAAGGATAATCCTAACCAAACATGAGCTGCTGGATTATTCGCATCCTGCGACACCACCTGCCGCCAAATCTGTTCCGCCTGAGCATAATTTCCCGCCGTAAAAGCAGTATTGCCCTGTTGCGAAAGTTCTTCAATCGATTGTCCAACGGCTAATTGAGGTGTTATTATCACAGATAATGCTAACACCCATCCTATTAATTTAGGTGACCTCACGATCTCCCTCCCTTCTTTAGTCTGAACAACTGGGTTTCCTTGGGTTCGTTTCACGATTGAATCAGTTGTGAATTCGTTTCCCCGTAACCATGACGTTTATAATCCTATTTGTTCGCCCGGTCTAAATGTACTTCTTTTCCCGTTCCTGTCTTCGGGAAAAACAATCCTAGCTTATCGCAATTGAGATTCCCTTTCTAGGGGTAGTATTGTAGAAATTGTTTTTTAAATTGAGCCTATCCGGATAGTCTCGATCTCTAAGGGACAAGAAACCGGGTTTCTGCCCCAGATTTAGCACGAATTGCTCCCAATTTTCCCAAGAAATCCGGTTTTTAAAGAGGACAACCGCTTTAAGCGCACTTCCAGTTCCCTCCCTTTAGCAAGGGGAGGGTTAGGGTGGGGTCCAATCCTCTGGACTACAAAAGGGTTAATCCTTTTTTGGCGGAATGGGTAGACCCCGCCCCTTGCCAAGGGGAGGGCTATGAGAACTCACTCTTGTAAGAGGGGGAGAGGTCCTCTGGAACCTCCCCGGGCACGATTCCTGACTCAAAAGCGTTATCGGACTGCGGCGATCGCAGCTTTTAAGATACTTTCAAACAATTTCATGCCATCGGTATCCCCTAATATGGGGTCGGATGCCCGTTCCGGATGAGGCATCATGCCGAGAACATTCCCCTGGGAATTGCAGATTCCGGCAATGTGGTTTAAGGACCCATTGGGATTACTTTCGGGGTTACTTTCCCCTTGGGGACTGCAATAGCGAAATACCACCTGTCCATTGTCTTCCAGTTGGGCGAGGGTATCCGCATCGGCATAATAGCGGCCCTCCCCGTGGGCGATCGGCAGGGTGATGATTTCGCCAGGTTGGTATTCCGAAGTCCAAGGCAGACGGGTATTTTCCACCTTCATCAGGACGCGATCGCAGATAAAGTGCAAGTCACGATTTCTAATTAAGGCCCCCGGAAGGAGTCCCGCTTCGGTTAAGACTTGGAACCCATTACAAATTCCTAAAATTAATTTACCCCGTTCGGCGTGTTTGATGATTTCCGGCATGACAGGGGAAAATTGCGCGATCGCCCCACAGCGTAAATAATCCCCATAGCTGAACCCACCGGGTAACACCACCACATCCAAATCTGAGATATCCGTTTCCTGATGCCAGACTAACCGGGTGGGACGATCCAACAATCCTTGGGTGACATACGCCACATCGCGATCGCAATTGGAACCGGGAAACACTACAACTCCAAATTTCACCGTATTATGCCCCCGCCTTCATCATGGTTGCCACTTCAACTAACTCAAACCGATAGTTTTCAATCACCGGATTGGCTAAAAGTTGGTCACAGATGCGATCGAGTTGCTTTGTTGCCGCTTCTGGAGATTCCGAAGTAATCGTCAATTCCACATATTTGCCAATGCGGACCCCCTCCACATTGCGATCGCCCATTTTCTGTAGTCCCGACTCGACTGCCGTTCCTGCCGGATCTAAAACCGAAGGCCGCAGAGTAACATAGATATGAGCCTGATATTTTTTTAAAGTCACAACAATCCGCCCTAACTTCTGGTGATAATGCCATTAGATGCCACAGCATCTTTTATTTTAATCCCGAAACTGACACTGGAGAACGTCGGTATAGTAGAGATTAGCAACCCGGTTTCTTGAGAAACTCTCTGCTACAGAGTAACAAATCTAGTCCAGAAACTCGGTTTCCGGTCCTCTGTGTCTCATCGTGAACCGGCATCCTAAGCTTGGATAAATCCTCACCCTCGTCTAACTCCAACCTAGGCCAGACGAACCCCTACCGATGTTAATCTAATCATGACAGTCAAACGCACCCGGTCTCAAGAACGTATTCTCAATTTCCTCAAAACCCTCAACGATTCCATTTCCGCACAAGATATTTATGTCGAGTTGCGCCATCGGAACCAAAGCGTCAGTCTTGCCACCGTCTATCGCGCCTTGGAAGGGTTGAAGTTGGAAGGAGTGGTCCAGGTGCGGACCTTGGCAAATGGAGAGTCGCTTTATAGTTGCCAAAAACAGGACCGACACCACTTAACTTGTTTACAATGTGGGATATCAATTCCCCTTGATGAATGTCCGGTTCATCAGTTAGAAGTGGAACTCCAAAAGGCTCACAAATTTAAGATCTTTTACCATACTTTAGAGTTTTTTGGACTCTGCACTCAATGTCATGGATTGCAACAAAATGGCGGGGTATAAATTTCGTTTTTGCAGATAACGACTTGCCGTCCTTCTTTTGTATTTTCTTTTAAGCAAGTCCAAAAAATAACAATCCTAAACCGTTTGTAGTAACCCCTTTAGGGTTTTTTTTACTGATGACTCCGTTCATGAGTCACTACAAACGTCGAGCTGATTTATTTTTGGCAAAGCCCTTAGAGAGAACACCTTTCCTGCTGGCGATCGCCCGTTAGAACGAAACCGCCGTACAGACGGGATGGATAACCGCCAATTCGGATACTTTGGGAATGATTGAGATGCGATTCCCTAACGGATAGCTGCGCTTACCGCAACAGAGCGTAACCATGAGCTGCATCTGCATAAGCAAATCGGATCACTGTCCACGATGACAGTTATTGCAAGAGGCGATCGCCAGTCGAAACCCTTGTAGTTTAGGTTTTTTTTAGGCTAAAATAGCCTCATTTTGGTTCCCTTAGATTGTGCTAGTTTCTCAGGAAACGGCATCCGCAAGCGCCAGAAGCAGCCCCAACGATTCCCATCAATATGAAGAATGGAAGTGTAGCCACAAAAAATTGTTTTTAGATTATTATTGAATTTAAGATCCGTAAAAATTTCAATCATATTGACTCTAAACCCTCCAAAAAAAATGCAAAAAATTTAGGACTTAACCTTTAAAAAATGAGCAAGAAATTCGTCTCCCGCCAGACCCGCTTACCCCAGCAACGAACACACAGCCTTTTTTCTCCCCGTCCTTTTGCACCTGCTGTGCAAGCAAAGGGCCAAGGCGATACCACTACCACCCCTAGAGTGGAGCAGTTGTCCAAAAATAGTAATCTGCTCTCTCGCCTAACCGATTCCAAACCTGAACCTGAATCGCCACAAACCCAGTCAGAACTTGGCAACCCAGGCCCCTTGTCATCCCTGCCACCCACACCTCCATCCATTCCACGCTGTCCCATTCAAGCCAAACTCACCGTGGGTGCAGTCGGGGCTCAGTACGAGCAACAAGCTGACCGAGTAGCGCGGCAAGTTGTCAATCGCATCCAGGCTCCTCAAGTCCATGACACCCATGAATTGACCCATGTAGTGCAGCAGAAGGGCAAGGTCGTCAATCGCATCCAGGCTCCTCAAGTCCATGACACCCATGAATTGACCCATGTGGTGCAGCAGAATAGCAAGACGGTGCAGCGCACACTTTTATCAGAGCAAAAAAACTCGCCATACTCAGCAACGGTAACTCAATCTCAATCCAAGGCAGAGTCTTCCCCGGTTAATCTCAAAAAATTTAAGGACGATGCGTTGGTTGTGAAGGAATTCGTCACAGCGGAGCATCAGAAAGCGATCGCAGCCTACTGTAAAAAGAATAACATCATCCTTTCTGTGCGTGACACAGGCAACCTATCCCTTCAGCGCATCAACGAAGGAGCCAAAGCGAAGCCACACACAATTTTAGAGAAATCAATCAAAGAGAGTTCTTTAGCAACCGCACACCCAGAGGCAGCAAAGGCATTGAAAGAGGGCGGAAAATTCGACGGAACCCCGACGACGATGATTGAAGGGGTTAGTCTCGATGATCTAAAAGGATTTGTTGGGCATTGGGATAAAACTACAGGCAAGCTACTGGGTCTAAGAGTAGACAAACGAGACACGAAACCAAAAACTTATGCAGAAGTCGCCCGAGCAAGTGGAACAGGAAATCAAGAGTCAGAGCATACTCACGCTCTATTATTACTCCAGCCCTATATCGAAGGAAAAGACACAGATAGCCCCTACATCCCCCTGAAAAAGTTTCAACAGTTTAAGAAGGTTCTAGGGCCCAAATGGAAACACTACTTATATACAGGAGACTACGATTTACACGAAGTCTACAAACACAACAAGACTCTACTCGAAGGCTCCAAGGAAAAGGCAAGATTACTGACTGGAATCAACACCCAAATAGCAAAAAATCAAGGGAAGAATGGCCTCCCACTTAGAAAGGGTAAAATCGAAGCCTATGAAAAAACAGTGAAGATAGGCAAAGGCTCAAGTGCAAGGGAAGTTCCTGCAAGCATCCTTCATACAGAGGCTGAATCTGACTACGCGATGATCCAGCATGGTGATCAAATGGGATACATTACAAATCAACTTCATGAGGGCCGACTTAGCCAAGAAACAAGAAATGATAAAGCCCAATTGGTAGAGGCGGTGGCACAGGAGAGTCCTGGTCCCCTCGCTTGGTGCGTAAGAGGAGAGTGGTATGTCACGAAAAACAAAGATGAACACCAGGAATTGCGGCGTGCAGTGAGTGTGACTGCTAGTTCTGGATGGCTGAAAAAATCACAGGACGCAATCAAAGCCGGTAACAGTAGAACATTAGAGATCAAAAATAATCAAGCGACTCCATTAGGGAAAGTTAAGGACAACAACGCCACCCCTACCCAGCCTGCTGGATTATCGTTTAATTAATGGGCATGATCCAACTCTTTTGCGGCACAGCCTTGGTTAGTTTGAAAGAGAACTTTTTCAAGAGCACGGCTATCAGTAAATTCCTAACCGCAAAACGTTGGATCATGCCTTAATAAAACACAGCCTTTCTCCTAAGAGGAAAGGGAGAATCAAAACATTTTTTGAGGCCGGGGAGGGGGAATTGACATTGTTTTTTCAAAAATTCAACGTCACGACTTCAGCCATTATCCCCCTCCTATTACCGTTCTTGTTCACTCACAATTGATCGCATTCCTTCCAAGGTGGCGGGAATGGTGCGCGGGTCCATAAACATCACTTTACTGCTGTCACTCGACCCAATTTTTAACCCCATTTCCATATATTGTTGAGCGATTAAAAACTGTAACGATTCCCGAGCATCTGGGTCAGTTTTGAGAGTTTTTGCGATAATTTGCAGCGCTTCTGCGGTTGCTTGCGCTTTCAAAACTTGCTCTTGGCGGACTGCTTGCGCTTTCAAAATAATGGCCTTTTGCTGCGCTTCGGCATCAAGAATTGCTGCTTTTTGACGAGCTTCCGCATCTAAAACCTGTGCTTCGGCTTTGCCTCGGGCATTATTAACCGATGCTTCTCTGTCCCCTTCAGAGGTTAAAATTGCGGCCCGTTTCCGACGTTCCGCTGCCATTTGCAACTCCATCGACTCTTGCACTGCTTTGGAGGGGACGATATCCCGCAATTCTACCCGGGTGACTTTCACTCCCCAAGGGTCAGTTGAAATATCTAATTCTCGCAATAAAATCTCATTAATTTCTGACCGGGCGGTAAAGGTTTCATCGAGCTCTAGCTTACCCATTTCTGCCCGAATTTGAGTCAAGACTAGGTTCACCATTGCCGACTGGAGATTTTCTACTTTGTAGTAGGCTTTTTCCATGTCCATAATCCGCCAGTAAACCACCGCATCGACACTAATTGAAACGTTATCGCGAGTAATACATTGTTGAGGCGGAATGTCTAAAACTTTTTCCCGAATTGTTCCTTTGTAAACAACTTTGTCCACAAACGGGGTGAGTAATCGCAGTCCGGGTTCTAGTTTTCTGCCGTTATATTTCCCCAAGGTTTCAACTAAGGCTTGATTTCCTTGATTGATAATTTTGACACTCCCGGCTAGGGCCGACCCTCCAAGAGCGACAAATATAATAAAGATAAATTGTTCCACCGTAAACCTCCAAGTTAAAGTTGAAGTGGGCTAAAATTGAACCTATCAAATCAGGGGTAAAGGGACCTTTTATATGAACCAAGTCCCCTCTGACTGATGGTGACAGATTGCTACCGAGTGACTTGAAAATTCATGCCTGTCCATTGCGGCTTAATTTATGACTGTAAAAGATGCTCCGGAATGACAATCAACGTATTCCCTTGGCGTCCGACAACCAAGACGGGTTGATCCGGGGCGATCGCTTGTTCAGGATCCGAACATTTCGCTCGCCAGGAGTTCCCATCGTAGATCACCCGTCCTGCTTCTCCCGGAGGAATAGCCGTTAAGGTTTGCGCCTCCTGTGCCTCTGCTAGGGAGTGGGGTACTTTTTGCTTGGACAACAACCGTCGAGATAGGACAGTCAAGACAGTGGAGAGTCCCGCCCATAACACCACCTGAATGAAAAAATTGGGGATAAATAGAGAAAGTCCAGCTACAATTAAGGCGCTCACTCCAGGCAGAAATTCCACAAAGGCAGTGGGGATAAACAGTTCCATCCCACAGAGAATGATGCCAACGGCTAACCATAAAACCGCCGGATTAAGCTGGCTGAAAAACAGGAAAATGGCAGAGATGGGGTCAAGTGCCATAGCGTCTTCTTCCAAGGTTAAGATAGATTACGAGATTGTCTTCCGGTCGCGATCGCCGATTGGACTGGGTTCGGGATAAAATGAATGACGTCTTCCTCGCCAATCCAGGACCGATGGTCCCATCCAGTCCTAAAAATCTCGCCCTAGGCGTTCTGCGACTGGCGGTATTGTAGCGGTCGAGGCTGTTTGGAGTAGCTACAACCAGTGTAGGCTGGCTTTGGACCGATCGCCCGGAACGATCGACTTCTTTTCATACTGTCATTGCACGCAGAGATTATGAGCAGTTCTGAGCCACTCTATTGTTTGAATCCAACCTGTACCCAGCCCGAAAACCCGGTGGGAAATCGGTTCTGTGATGCTTGTCAAACCCCCTTGCTGTATCGCTACTTGTGGGCGGTGGGTTCCGCCGCAGCCGGGTATCCCATTGGCGAACTCGTCGGCGATCGCTACCGTGTGGTGAGTCCCCAAATTTGGCTCGATACTCAACCCGCCTTGGCCCCCTTCGTTCCAGAGACATTACCCGAGGCGATTTTAGCCTACCTTAAATTATATCCCCATCGCCTTCATATTCCCGAGGTCTATGGGTTTTGTCCCCTGGGGGAAGGACCCAACGCCCCGAATTTGTTATTACTCGATAATGTCCCCGTTGATGGAAAAACCGCCACCCTCTATCCGGGAATGTTGGAACTTTGGCCCCAGACTGCCCCAGTTCGCCAAGTCTATTGGTTATGGCAAATTCTGCAACTCTGGACACCCTTACTCGAATTGGGCGTCGCCTCCAGTTTACTCAAAGGCGATAATATCCGAGTCCAGGGCTCACGAGTCTGGTTGCGTGAACTCTATGGGGATGCCAGTTTAATTACCCAACCGGATTTACAAGATTTAGGCTATCACTGGTTAACCTGGGCGGGAAAAGTGGCCGCCCCAGTGGGCGATCGCCTCCAAGAAATTGGTAAACAAATGCGCCGTCCTAATGCCGAATTCCAGGCGATCGCCCCCCAAGTCAACCAACTCCTCCTCGAACTCACCGCCCAACTACCCCTGCGTGTGCGCGTCGCCGGAGTCAGCGACTCAGGACCCAATCGCCACCATAACGAAGATTCCTGCTACCCCACCCTCAACGACATCGCCCAAATCGATAAACCCCATACTCATCCCCTCCTGAATCACTTAGCCGTTGTCTGTGATGGGGTCGGAGGACATGAAGGGGGGGAAGTTGCCAGCCAACTAGCCGTGCAAGCCCTGAAACTGCCCATTCAAGCCCTCATGCGTGAAATTGGGGAAGAACCAGGTCTTGCTATGCCCGAAGTCGTCAGCGAACAACTAGAAGCCATTCTGCGCGTTGTCAACAACACGATCGCCGCCCAAAATGACAAACAAGGACGGGCCTCGCGACAACGCATGGGGACCACCCTAGTCATGACCCTGCAACTCCCCCAAAAAGTCATGACCCCCACAGGTCAAGAATTTGCCAACGCCCATGAACTCTATGTTGTTCATATTGGGGACAGTCGCGCCTACTGGATTACCCCCCATTATTGCCAACAACTCACGGTGGATGATGACGTTGCCTCCCGTGAGGTCCGCCTCGGTCGTGCCCCTTATTCCCAGTCCTTGCGCCGACGGGATGGAGGGGCGCTTACCCAAGCCCTAGGAACCCGGGAAGGGGACTTATTGCGCCCCCAGATTCAGCGGTTTGTCGTTGAGGAAGATGGGTTGCTGCTACTCTGTTCCGATGGATTAAGCGATAACGATCGCGTTGAGCAATTTTGGTCCGATTGCGCTCATGATCTGTTTAGCGGGGCAATTTCCGTTGAAACAGCGGCCCAATGGTGGGTAGACCTCGCCAATGAAAAAAACGGTCATGATAATGTTTCCGTCGTCCTCAGTTATTGCCGCATCTCCCCAGAAAAACTAGTCCTGTTCGACCCGAATCAACTCCCTTCCACGGGATTATCTGAGGAGGAACTGTCCGATGCCTCTAAAGCGCTACTTTATGAAGACGAAGACCCATCCCCAGGGCGTCGCCGCCAGTCCAAGGGCGATCGCACCGGATTAACCTTAGCCCAAACCATCGCCCTCCTAGCCTCCGTCACCCTCATCAGCGCAGCGGTAGGTTTCGCCGCCTGGTGGCAAATCGACTCAGCAGGACTCACCCAACTCCGCGAAAGAATCTTCCCCCAACAACAAAAATAAACCCCCAATTCTCCCCCATCCCCCAATTCCCCCCCATCCCTCATCTCCCAAAGAGAAAGGCTGTTTGATAAGATACTGAAACCCTGCACTTTGCAGTCGGTAAGAGAAGAGAACACTAGAATTTGAGAGATCTATGAAAGTTGGCGATCGCGTCCGCATCACAAAGTCGGTTATTGTTTACCACAGTCCCGAACATCGCAATGAACCCTATGATGTCAAGGGTCAAGAAGGCGAAGTTATCGAAATTGTTACGCAATGGCAGGGGAGACCTGTTAGTGCTAACCTGCCCGTCTATGTTCAGTTTGACAAAAAGTTTAAAGCCCATTTCCGCGAAGATGAGATAGAAGCCCTTGAATAACAGCGCAACTGACTCGGTGTGAACTCCGCTGACTGATTAGGAAACTCCACAACATAACATCTTCTATCAGAGATCCCCCCAACCCCCGTTGTCAACGCCCATCAGCTTTGGCAATTGGGTTAAGATCTCTGATACCAAACTTTTTTGAGGGAAATTTCTGAGGAATTCGCAGTCTTGCTAATTGCTCATTGAAAACAGGGAAGCTTATTTTCTGCGGTTAAACCAGCCGAGAATATTGAGATCGCCCCGCATTTTTTGAACCTCTTGACGGTGACGTTCTGCCGTCTGATAGTACCACTGACAATATCCCTCAAAGGCTTGACGATATTCTAGTTCATGATAGAATTGCCGTGTGACTTGTGCCGATTCTAAATTTTCAGCCACATCTTGGGGAATCGGCGCAATCTGGGGAAACTCGTTGGGAAGCATCATAATTATTTTTACCTAAATCTTTTTTTATCGTCCCAAGTCTTTCGGGTTGCTATTCAATTCAGGGAATTAGAAACCGAGTTTCTGTTCTAATGGCTTACAAAAAATGCCTGAAGTTTATAAAAAACCCTACTTTCTAAGCTCAATTCCGATATCCTAGGGTGTTGTCGGTAGTTCAAGGGTTAGCAACCGGGTTTCTGTACAAAATTTTGGGGAATTCGTAACTGAACTTGGGGCTAGAAACCCGGTTTTTGTCACGGGAATCTAAAATAGTACCGATGCTCTAGGACAACTGTTTTTGTATTCTAACATCTGGCTGAAAGGACCGGCAGGGGGGCAAATTTCGGCAATTCCTGACAATGACCCATTTTACAGCCAACCTTTGAGACGATAGATGAGGGTGCCAATATATTCTTTGAGAGATTGGGTGGTTTGTTGGAGGCGATAGGCATCGGGGAGAATGTTCAGGGTGACGGATTGCCAGGATTCGGAGAGTTCGTCGACTTCCTGTTGGGTGACGAGAAAATCTGTGGGTGCAGGAATAGCTTCGATCCCTTGACGTTTGAAGATTTTGAGCGATCGCGGCATATGGGTAGCGGAGGTGACGAGTAAGACCCGTTTTTCAATATCTCGCGCTTCTAGCAGTTTGCGAACTTCCACCGCATTCTCATAAGTATTTAGGGAATTGGGTTCCAGGAGAATGGCGGAAGTTGGGACTCCCATTGCAGCTACAATGTAAGCCATGTCTTCTGCTTCAGGAGGGCCTCCGCCTTTCCATTCAATGCGACCCCCGGAGAGAATGACGAGAGGTGCTTTTCCCTGCTTGTAGAGTTGGGCCCCATAAAGGACGCGATCGCCTGCTTCACTGACATCTACCCAGGGACGAGGGTAAATTGCCGGTTTGATGCCGCCACCTAATACAACAATTGCCGATGCATTGGGGAGTTCCCCAGCGGGTAAATTCTGCCATTCTAGGGATTGGGCAATGCCGTTGGCAACCCATCCATTGCTACTTAAGAGTAAGAGTCCCAATGCTGAGGCGATCGCCACGGATGCCCATTTTGGTCGTCTCCAGAGGGTTATTAATGCAACCAACATCAATAAGCAACTGAGTCCGAGGGGGTAAATGAAGACAGGAAGCAGCTTGGAAAGAAATAAAAACATTCTAGTCAACCCAACAGGTCAAGCGGGAACTCTTAGAATAGGGTAGCACCAACCGCCTTTTTCATTCGGAGTCAGGGAGGATGAATGAACCCCTTTTCAGGTTCTTAGGCGACTGTCCTGAATCGAGGGCAGAGTTCTTCAGCATCACAAGAAATAGAGAGGCGATCGCCAAGCTGTCTGTGACTTCTGCTATACCCGGGTTGATCTCTAAAAGTGCCTTGCCGGTAAGTCTGCCTGGAGAGGTCCCAGAGCGATCGCCTACCTTGATCGGGATTGATTCATTAGCTCAGTTGGGTCTATTTCCTAGATTAATGTTTCGTATATTTCCCTTTATTTTTATTCTTCGTTCAAAAAAAGATGAAGTTACAAACCAAATTAGTTTCCAGTTTTTTGGGATTAACCGCCGTTGTCGCTCTTTTAGGCATTACTCATGTCAGATCCAACCAACAGATCAGTAAAAGAATCGACGAGATTTCTACCCATGAAATTCCCCGAATTGTGGCCCTTGAGGAAATCAAAGTCACTTCTTTGCGCATGATCACTGAAGTCACCTCCTACGCTTTACTCCAATCTGAATTAGCACGGGTGGGTCAACCCCCGAACAATGCTTCTAGTTTCTTAGAGGAAGAAACCGAAGAGTATCAACAAGCCTATCAAAATCTAAAAACCTGGATTGAGCAATTAGAGGAAGTAACTCTCTTTACCGGACAGGATAAAGAATTTTTCAACGAAATTCATAAAATCACTGATGAAATTCACCAGATTTCTCAAGACATTATTCAGCTAGTTCCTCAAGAAAAAGCTACCCCATTAATTTTAAAAAATTATGAAAAACTAGAAGATTTAGAAGATATTTTTACTGAAAAAATAAATTATGAAATCACTCAATCTATTGACGAGCTTCGCGAAGAAAAAAAATCAATAAAAACTCAAACCGTTCAAGCAAATTTCATTAATTTAATTTTAATTGTTTTAATTGCACTTTTAGCGATTAGTTTGGGATTACTATTAGCCGAAAATATTGCCAAACCGATTATTAAACTCAAAAATGCCGCCATTGCTATTGGAGAAGGTAAATTAGATGTCCGCGTTCATATCAACAGTAGCAGTGAGATCGGTGTTTTAGCCAATGCGTTTAATCACATGGCCGATGAAATCATGAAAAAAACTGTATCTAAGCACTATGTTGATAATATTTTCAAATCCCTAATTGATGCCTTAATTATTTTAAACCCGGATGGAACCATTCGAGATTTTAATTTTGCTACGTTATTCTTGTTGGGTTATGAAGACGACAGCGAACTGTTAGGACGGTCTATTAGCACACTTCTGAAAGACCGAATTACCTATGATGAATTGGCGACTCAAGCCGGAGTTGCCAATAGTTTAATTGGTCGAAAAGAAGTAGAATTATTGAGTAAAGAGGGACAGATTATCCCGGTCTATTTCTCTGCATCAGTGATGCGAGAAGAAGGAGGAGGAATTCAGGCGATCGTCTGTTTAGCCCAAGATATTCGGGAGCGAAAACGAGCTGAAGCTGCCTTACGAGAGAGCGAATATCGTTATCATATGTTGGCTTCTATTTCTCCGGTGGGTATTTTCCGCATGAGTGAAACGGGTCAGTTTTTATATTTAAATGAGCGGCTATCTCAAATTACTGGACTCACTGAAACCCAAGCAAAAATTGGGGATTGGTTTGAGGCAATTCATCCGAACGATCGCGATCGCGTGATCCAGGAATGGAATCAGTCTGTAAAAGAGCAATTACCCTTTCAATCAGAGTTTCGGTTTTTGCATGAAAATGGCACTGAACGATGGGTTTGGGGTCAAGCAGTCTGCCAAGGGGACAAAGATTGCAACGGCAGGGATTATGTAGGAACCATTACCGATATTACCGAACGCAAGCGGATGGAGGAGGCTCTACAACAAGCCAATGATGAACTAGAAACACGGGTCCAAAATCGCACCTTTGAGTTAAGGGAAGCATTAGAACAATTGCAACGGGAATCCCTGGAACGGAAGTTAGTCGCGGAGGCACTGCATCACAGCCAAGAACGACTCAACGGCATCTTACAGTCCATCGATGATGTTGTCTGGTCCGTTTCGGGAACTACCTCAGAAGTGCTGTATTTAAGTCCAGCAGTAGAAACGATATATCACAGACCTTCTTCAGATTTTTTTGAAAATACCAATCTCTGGCAGGAAGTGATTTATCCGAAAGATCGGGATGTGGTCGATCTAGCCTTTAAAATGAGCCTGGAAACCGGCAGTACGGATTTGGAATATCGCATTGTGAGACCCTCGGGAGAGGTCCGCTGGTTACGGCAACGCACCCGAGTCGTACGCGATCGCGACGGTAATCCCCTACGAATCGACGGCATCGCCAGCGATATCACCGATCGCAAACAAGCAGACGCTAAATTACGCAAATCGGAATTACGCTATCGAAAACTCGCTAAACAAGAAGCCTTAATTAACCGCTTCACCGACCAAATCCGAAACTCCCTAGAAATCGATACCATTCTGGAAACTGCCGTGAGTGAAATCCGGTCCTTGTTGCAGGTTGATCGCTGTTTATTTATCTGGTATCGTCCCCAAGGGTTGGGAACCTCCTCCGCTTCTCACAATGGCGCAACTCCTACCCTGTCCCCTTGCTGGGAAGTCGTTAAAGAATCTCACACCCCCAACTTAACCACCCTTTTAGGGTACTATCCCACCGATCAAGACAGTTCCCTAATGGCGCAAGTGTTGAACCGGGAAACCATTCAGGTAGACAACGTGAGAGAATCCCAGAATCCAGATTACCAAAAATTACAAACAACCTGGGGTTATGAGGCATTTGTGGCATTACCCATTCAAACCCTGAACGGGGAAATTGGCTTAGTCACTTGTGGTCACTGTCAGGGACCTCGGCGATGGAGCGATCGCGAACTGTTACTCCTCAAAGCGATCGCCAATCAGGTGGCGATCGCCATTTCTCAAGCCGAACTCTACACCCGCGCCACCGACTCCGCCCGCCATGCCCGAGAAAAAGCCCAAGAACTCCAACACACCTTACGAGAACTACAAAAAACTCAAACCCAACTCATTCAAACCGAAAAAATGTCCAGCCTCGGTCAAATGGTAGCAGGAGTCGCCCACGAAATCAATAATCCCGTTAGTTTCATCTATGGCAATATTGAACCTGCCAATGAATATATTCACAACTTACTGCATTTATTAACATTATATCAAACCCACTATTCAGAACCCGTCCCCGAAATTCAAGAGGTCATAGAAGAAATCGATTTAGAATTTATTATTGATGACCTTCCCAAACTTTTAGCTTCCATGAAAGTCGGAGCCAACCGCATCCGCGAAATTGTGTTGTCTTTAAGAAATTTCTCCCGGTTAGATGAATCGCAAATGAAAGCGGTTAACCTCCATGAAGGGATTGATAGCACCCTTTTGATTCTCCAAAATCGCCTCAAGGCTAAACCAGGACGGGAGGAAATTAAAATTATTAAAAACTACGATGATTTGCCGCTAATTGAATGCTATGGGGGCGAACTTAATCAAGTGTTTATGAACTTAATTAGTAATGCGATCGATGCCTTAGAACGACCCCTCAAAAATAATAACTTGAAACCCAATGCGGCTTTTTTACCCGGTGTCACCCAACCAGAGTCCGATGTAGCCCTAGCCACCACCCCTTATGCTCCTTACATCCGAATTCAAACAACCCGTAAGGGAATCAACCAAATTGAAATCAAAATTTGCGACAACGGCACCGGCATGACTGAGCAAATTAGACAGAGAATATTTGACCCATTTTTTACCACCAAACCCGTCGGCGCCGGAACTGGCTTAGGGTTATCCATCAGCTATCAAATCATCGTAGAAAAACATCGCGGAAAACTCGAATGTTTTTCTATCCCTGGCAAAGGAACAGAATTTTCAATTTCTCTCCCCATTCATCCTGAATAAACCTATAAAAGTTGGGGATTATTATGTTTTTTGTAGCCTTCTTGTCACCCCTTCCGGATGGGGTTTAGTGGCGATCGCCTCCCCAGCGTTAAAGCAGAATCGGATATTCTGCCGGTTTTAAGCAGTTTTCCAGATTGGAAACTATCGGTGAATTCAGTTTTTGATTTAGTGATTTTTTAAAGCAATAAAATTATTGATAAAATAAGGTTCTGCAACCCTGGCTGTGAACACATCACGCCAGATACAAAATTGGAACTAGCAACGCTTGAATCGCCCACCGATGAGACGATAAAGGATGACCAAAATAAACCAGACAAGGGCAAAGGGAAAGGCGAAAATACCCACCACAAAACACAAAATCACATGAAATTTACCACGTTGGGCGAATTTAGCAATTTTTTTCATCCAATTGGGATAGGGGTAGACATCAAGAGGTAAATTCAATTCTTGATAAATTAATTGTCCTTGCTGTGAGGCAGCAAACCCTTCTTGGATTTTGCCTACCTTTTGATACAAAACACCTAAAGCGATTAAAAAATTGGCTTCCCCCTGTCTGTCGCCGATTTGCCGTTTGATTTCCAGAGATTGTTCGTGAAAGGCGATCGCTTCGCTGTAGTCTCAGAAGCACTTGTAAGCTAAACCTAAATTGCCTAAAAATTTGGCTTTCGCCCGCTGTGGCCGATTTCCCGTTCAATTTCCAGAGATTGTTCGTGAAAGGTGCTCGCTTTGGTATTGCGTCCTAAGAACTTGTAAGCATTACCTAAATTGTTTAAAGAAGCGGCTTCCCCCCATCTGTCGCCGATTTCCCGAAAAATTGCCAGAGATTTTTCCAGTAAGTCGATGGCTTCAGTATGGCGTTCCAGGGAATGGTAAGCACCAGCTAAATTATTTAAAGAATTGGCTTCCCCCCGTCTGTCGCCGATTTCTCGAAAAATTGCCAGAGATTTTTTGTAAAAGGCGATTGCTTTGCTGTAGCGTCGGAGGGAATAGTAAGCGGAACCTAAATCGATTAAACAATTGGCTTCCCCCCGTCTGTCGTCGATTTCCCGAAAAATTGTTAGAGATTTTTCAAGCAAGGCAATCGCTTCGTTGTAGCGTCCCAGGGAATTGTAAACCTTACCTAAATTGCCTAAAGAATTGGCTTCCTCGCCTCTGTCGCCGATTTGCCGCTTGATTTCCAGGGATTGTTCGTGAAAGGCGAGCGCTTCGGTATCGCGTCCGAGCCCCTGGTAGGCGAAACCTAAACCGATTAAAGAACCGGCTTCCCCCCGTCTGTCGCCGATTTTCCGAAAAATTGCCAGAGATTTTTTGTAAAAGGCGATTGCTTCGCTGTAGCATCCGAGGGAATTGTAAGCGGAACCTAAATTGTTTAAAGAAGCGGCTTCCTCCCGCCTGTAGCCGATTTCCCGTGCGATTGCCAGAGATTTTTTGTAAAAGGCGATTGCTTTGCTGTAGCGTCCGAGGGAATTGTAAGCGGAACCTAAACCGATTAAAGAATTGGCTTCTCCCCCTCTGTCGTCGATTTCCCGAAAAATTGCCAGAGATTTTTTGTAAAAGGCGATCGCTTCGCTGTACCGTTCGAGGGAATTGTAAGCGGAACCTAAGCCGATTAAAGAATTGGATTCCCCCCCTCTATAGCCGATTTTCCGGTCAATTTTCAGAGATTGTTCGTGAAAGGCTATCGCTTCATTGTAGCGTCCCACAGACTTGTAAGCGAAACCTAACGATTTTAAAGAGGCAGAATATCGCCAATCTTGCCGATTCGGAAGATTGTTGATTAATTCCTGATA
Organism: uncultured Oscillatoriaceae bacterium; assembly: GCA_965650385.1. Classification (GTDB taxonomy): domain Bacteria; phylum Cyanobacteriota; class Cyanobacteriia; order Cyanobacteriales; family Laspinemataceae; genus Laspinema. The sequence continues at coordinate 18,608 of CBFGOM010000010.1, read as the reverse complement.
AAGTTCTGCAAGGAGTTGGTTGTTACCCCATAAGTTAAGGAACTCATCTACATTATACCCCTGCCGAATCACATCAAACGCCGCTTCATACTCGCCCAACTCACAGCAATGATAAAACACCTCTAAATATTCTCGCACATCCTCCACCGTCTCCCACTCATCGCGAGACTTGAACCGACTTTGATAAAATTCGATCGCCCGTAAATGCGTTGATCGCAAATTTCCCACCCTAAACTTGAGATAGTCCAAAATCAAAGGTTGGAACGTATAACCCCCCGCCTCTGCCACCAAAAATCCCCGTTTCGCCAACCCCCGCAACTCCTTCTCTGCCACGGCTTCCCCAACCATCGCGCTGGCTACTTCAGCATTGAAGGCTTGACGGAACACCACCAGGGACAGCAACACGTTCCGCCAAGTCTCGGGCAACCGATTAAAACTGGCATCCAACACCCCCACCAACTGCACCATATCCTGACGGTGGCGTCCCACCAAACGCGACATCAAAGCCGCGACATCAGCGCTTCCCAACTTTGCCAAATCCCCAATGGTGGCCCCCTCGCCCAACTCCCCATTCAACAACCCCGCCACCAAACGCAGGGTCAGGGGATGTCCGTTCACCTGGTCAACAAAACCCTCCAATTCTTCCGGGGTCCCCCCAACGCCCAACTCCCGCAACAGTTGAGCCCCTTCCCCTGCTGAGAGTCCCGGCAGGTGCAATTCCGTCGATTTATCCTGCACCAAATTCGGAGGAATTTGAGTTGTCACTAGAATTTCCGTCTGATGGCAGTCTCCCACCCACCGCTGCAAAAAGTCTGTATATCCTTCATCCTGCAACACCGACTCAAAGTTATCCAACACCAGCAAAAACCGCCGCCGTTGCAGACAGTGAACTAACACATGGGTTAGGCGAGTTTCTTCGATTTGTTCCAAATCCTGGGGGGAGAGTTTCCCCAACTGCTGCAATATCCCCCTCGCCACAATGGAATAAAGCGGACGCCGCCCCAAGTCCAGCCACAGTGTATCCTCAAACTTCGTCTTATCCTCAAACTTCGTCCGTTCCCAAAACACCTTCGCCGCTAGGGTTGATTTTCCCATTCCTCCTATCCCCACGATGACACCAAGTTTGGTATTCTCATCATCCAGCCAACGGTTCACGGTGGTCAATTCCGCCTCCCGTCCCTGCCAATTAGTCACCTTTGGGGGATTGGTATCCAAGGTAAAGGAAATAGCTTGCAGGTTTGGTTTTTCCCTCTCCAAAAAATCGAGAACGGTTTGTTGTAATTGTTTCTGCTGTTGGCTGACCGTTTCAAATCCTTCTCTGACGGTTTGTTCCAGACTCTGTAATTCCTTTTGCAACTCACTTCGCATCTCGGCAATGGCCGCCCGAGTGATGCCCAACTCCTGCAACACCACCTCAAACCCGGACTCAATCTGTCCCCCCAACACCTGAAACCGTTGCGAATTTCCCTCCAAATCCTGCCGCAGTTGCGTCACTGCCGCCAATTCTGCGGCGAATACATTTCGCTGGGTTTGGGAACTTCCCTCCTGCAACTCCTGCAAAATGCCGCGCATTTCCCCCAGCAGGGAGAGGGTCAACCCGGCGTAGGCTTTCCCTCCCTCCTCAAAATCTGCTTTCAACACTTCCCGCAACGCCAACGCAAATTTATCCCGCAACTGTGTCGCCAGTTCTTGCAACACATGATCCAGAAATTCCACCTTAGCCCCAGGACATAGCCAACTATTTAACAAGTCCTGCCAATCTTCCTTTGTCAACACCGCTTGACCGACATAATCCGCTGTTCCCCCTTGAAATAGCGCTGCAATACTGGTTTCTTGGATGGGGTCAAAATTGGTATCTTTTACCTGTTTCAGGTTGTAGGCCACCTTCTGCCATGCTTTGAGGGTATATTTGGCGAGGGTTTCTAATTTTTTGGTTGATTGAGGATAGGTTCCTGCTTCCGCGAGGCTTTTGATAATTAAAGCAATGGCGAACCCGGTGGCTTCGGTCAAGTCATGATTTGCCAACTTTTCCCCACTGCGACGCAGGCGGACGGCAATATGGTTGAGGTGTTGGGGAACGATATCGTTGGCGACGATTCCTGCAGCAACTGAGGCGGCAATGGTACCTAACGGACCCCCGCACACTGTCCCACCCACCACTAAAGCACCAGCGGTCAACAATCGTGTTTGACGCTCTGTGAGAAGATCCATCGCCGTCCCCCGGTCAATTGGAGTTTTTCAGCCTTATTCTAAATGATTAGAGCGCTCCTTGGGCAGAGTTAGCTTATCTAAATTCCGCTTGACGAAGGAACGTCTCAGCGAAACAGTCCAACGCCTGTTCTCCCCAACCGCTAACTCTTTCCAACTGCTTCAGCAATATTTCCCAATCCATTCTCCTCTAACTTCTGCACCAATCCTGCTAAAATTCGCCGGACCATCCAGGGTCCTTCGTAAATCAAACCTGTGTAAATTTCTAACAAACAAGCACCTGCGGTTATCTTTTCCCAGGCATCTTCAGCGGTGAAAATTCCCCCGGTGCCGATGATTGGCATTTGTCCTTGGGTTTGTTGATGAATATAGCGGATAATTTCAGTCGATCGCCCTCTTAACGGTGCACCACTCAATCCTCCCGCTTCTTCCGTAACCGGGTTTCCCGTTAACTTAATCGTTTGAGTTTTTAATCCATCCCGGCGAATGGTCGTATTCGTAGCAATCATCCCCGCGAGTTGATAGGTTTGAGCCACGGTTATCGCCTCAGAAATCGCTTCCCATTCCAAATCTGGGGCAATTTTAACTAATATCGGTTTAACCCCTTGATTCTCCTGTTGCAAGGCATCTAAAATCTCCGCCAGTTGTTTCCCTTCTTGCAGCGATCGCAATCCTGGGGTATTCGGAGAAGACACATTCACCACAAAATAATCTCCGAACTCTTTCAACAGCCGAAAACTGCCTAAATAATCCCCAGGTGCTTCTTCTAAGGGCGTAATTTTGGACTTGCCTAAATTAATCCCAATAATCGGTTTTTCGGAAGTAACTTGTCCTTTATCTTTATCCGCAATCAGGCGGTTTGCTAAGGCTTCTGCACCATTATTATTAAACCCCATGCGATTGATAGCCGCTAAATCCTGGGGTAAGCGAAACATTCGGGGACGAGGATTACCGGGTTGAGCATGAAACGTCACCGTTCCGAGTTCAGCAAACCCAAACCCTAAATTAGACCAACTTTCCCCTACTGAACCATTCTTATCAAATCCCGCAGCTAATCCAATGGGATTGGGAAATTTGATGTTCCAGAGGGTTTGTTCTAAGCGGGGGTCAGTCACCGTAGAACTGCGATTTAATTGGGACAAAATGGTACTAATCGTGGCGCGATCGCGATTCCGATGCAACCACTCCATCACCACCATCGTTTGATGATGCCACCACTCCGGATCCGGTTGCACTCCTGAAAAAATAATCGGACGTAGTAGAGTTTTGTAAATATCCAAGGTTACAGATGTTAGGTGATTTTCAAAGAGTTCAAACCCGAAGGCGGGGGTTTGAACCCCCGACGGGGGTAGGCAACAACACCCGTCGGGTGTTGTTGCCTACCGTTCCGCCACAGCAGCTTGCGCCTGTTGCATTTGCGGCTGGAATTGGAACAGTGAATAAACCACATTTCGACGAATCGCCGTCATCATATCCAGGAACAACTCATACCCTTCACTCTTATACTCCAACAACGGATCTTTTTGACCGTAACTGCGCAATCCAACGGATTCCCGTAAGGCATCCATTTGTTGCAAATGTTCCCGCCACAGGGTATCAATTTGTTGCAGAATAAAGAACCGTTCCGCTTGGCGCATCAGTCCCGGTTGAATGCGATCGACTTGCGCTTCTTTCAAGTCGTAAGCAATCCGAACTTGTTCATGAAGGAAGGTTTTAATTTCATCAATGGATAAGTCCTCCAATTGAGACGGTTCCAAATCTGCTAACAGGTAGACAAACTCTTTAACCTTATCCACCATTTGATCCAGTTGCCATTCTTCTGAGGGTAAATCAGGGTTGACATAGGCTTCCACGATATCATCCATCGTTTGTTCTGCGTACTTAATCACCTGTTCTTTCAGGTCTAATCCTTCCAAAACTCGGCGACGTTCGGCATAGATGGCGCGGCGTTGGTTGTTCATCACCTCGTCATATTCAAACACTTGTTTTCGGATGTCGTAGTAGTAGGTTTCCACCTTTTTCTGTGCGCCTTCTAGGGAACGAGTCAGCATTTTAGACTCGATCGGCATATCTTCTTCCACCCGGAACATATTCATCATGGACTCGACGCGTTGACCCCCGAAAATCCGCAATAAATTATCCTGTAAACTGAGGAAGAATTTGGTAGAACCGGGGTCACCTTGCCGTCCAGCGCGTCCCCGTAATTGGTTATCAATCCGGCGGGATTCGTGCCGTTCTGTGCCGATGACGTGCAATCCACCGAGTTGAATCACTTCTTGATGTTCACTGCTGGTAAACGCTTCGTATTCTTCACGAATTCGGTTGTAGATATCCCGGAGTTTTTGAATCGCCGGGTCACTGGTGGGAGCTTTTTCCGAGGCGATCGCCACTTTATCTTCAGCGTCTAATTCTGCCAGCTTCCGTTCTCCATATTGCTGCACAGCAAACTCTACCGCTTCCTTGAGTTGCTGTTCCGTTTCACGAGAAAGTTGGGTGGGGAAAATTTGCGGGGAGACTTTCCAAGTTTTCACTTTTTTATCAGACGTTGCCGCAAACCCTTCGGGTTTATTACGGGTATCCGTTCCAGCAACTTTCATGGCATTCAGATCTCCCTCTTCCTCGGGTCGCACAATGCGAGGTAGCAGGTATTCTCGCACTTTCAACCGGGCCATATATTCGGCATTACCGCCGAGAATGATATCGGTTCCGCGACCCGCCATATTGGTGGCGATCGTCACAGCACCCTTGCGACCCGCTTGGGCCACAATTTCCGATTCCCGTTCCACGTTTTCCGGTTTCGCATTCAGCAGGTTGTGAGGAATTTCTAGTTGATTCAGCAGTCTGCTGAGCACCTCGGATTTTTCAACGCTAGTGGTTCCCACCAATACCGGGCGTCCCGCTTGGTGCATTTCCGCACATTCTTGGGCAATGGATTTCCATTTCCCTTCCTCACTTTTATACACAACGTCGGACATATCTCGCCGCTGGAGGGAGCGATTCGTGGGAATTACCGTCACTTGTAGATTATAAATCCGCTCAAATTCCGCCTCTTCCGTCTTGGCGGTTCCCGTCATCCCGGCTAACTTAGGATACAACAGGAAAAAGTTTTGATAAGTAATCGTCGCCAGGGTTTGAGTTTCCGGTTGAATTTCTACTCTTTCCTTCGCCTCGATCGCCTGGTGTAATCCATCACTCCAGCGCCGTCCAGGCATCACCCGTCCGGTAAACTCATCCACAATCACCACTTCATCCTGCCGGACGATATAGTTCACATCCTTGATAAACAGTTCCTTAGCTTTAATCGCATTAAAAATATAATGCGCCCAAGGATCTGCCGGGTCATAAAGGTCCGTCACCCCTAACAATTCTTCTGCTTTGGCAAACCCTTCGTCTGTCAGCAGGATATTTCGGGCTTTTTCATCTACCTCATAATGCTCCTCAGCATTCAACGCCATCGCAATCTCTGTGGCGCGGGTGTATTTTTCAGTCGGGCGTTCAATCTGCCCAGAAATAATCAACGGGGTCCGTGCTTCATCCACCAGCACCGAATCCACCTCATCGATGATGCAGTAATTGAAGGGACGCTGCACCACCTCTGCCATTGAGGTTGCCATGTTATCCCGCAGATAGTCAAACCCGAGTTCAGAGTTCGTGCAATAGGTGATATCGCAGGCGTAGTTTTTCTTGCGTTCCGTCGGGGACATTCCCTGCTGAATCAGTCCCACGGATAACCCGAGGAACCGATGGACTTGTCCCATCCATTCCGCATCCCGTCGGGCAAGATAGTCGTTAACGGTAACCGCATGGACGCCTTTGCCATTTAAAGCGTTTAAGTAGGCGGGTAAGGTGGAAACGAGAGTTTTTCCTTCCCCGGTTTTCATTTCGGCAATCTGTCCCTCGTGCAGGATGGTTCCCCCAAGCAACTGCACATCAAAATGTCTCATCCCCAAAACCCGTCTAGCGGCTTCTCGGACCACCGCAAAAGCTTCGGGGAGGATGTCATCCAGGATTTCTTTCTCTTGAGCGATGCTTTTGGCTTTAGAGAGCTTTTCTTTGAATTCTGCTGTCTTAGCCGTTAGTTGTTCATCGGTGAGGGCCTGGATTTCTTCTTCAAGGAGATTGATATCAACGACGATGGGTTGATATTTTTTTAACTTGCGTGCGTTGGGGTCGCCTAGCAGATTTTTAAGCATATCAGGACAGTAGCGCTACTTTTAAGAGGGTTTGATTCAGCCAGTTTTATGTCCCGTATTGTACAGAGGTTGGCTGACGGGAGTTTGAACTGATATGAATTTTATCATTTCTACCGAACGGATGAGTGAATTGGGGAGATGGCGGTCCTCCCCAATCCCCCCATCTCCAAAATCACTCAGCATTCTCCCACTCAGGGGCTAGGGTGCGAAAATTGTATTGCTCACTCCCGGGATGGCATTGGATGCAAGTTTTGAGGGTGAGAGCATCGGGAAGTTCAACCCTCGGATGAAGGGCTTTGAAATAGTTGGAGTCGCGGATGCGATAAGGGATGGGGGTCTCAGGAGTTTGGAGGCGGGAGAAGATTCTCAGGTAGTTCCAAATGACGAGGCGGCCCGGATCGACGAGGGGGGGGATTTCGATGCCGTAGTGGTTGGTATCTTGGATGATGTCCCGCCAGGTTTCCGTGGGGAAGATCGCTGGAGGAACGCCAATATGACAACTGGTGCAGGTATCGAGGTACAGTTCTTGTCCCAGTTGCAAAGCTTCGGGGACGGGATCTACGGTGGGGATGAGGGGAGGCTCGATCGCCTCGGCGAGTTGCCAGGAGATTACAACACTCCAAAACAGGAGCAATAGAAACAGGACGAAGGGCGATCGCACCCCCTGCCGTCGAAACAGTTTTGTTCTGATAAACCTTAATATCATGGTGATCATGGAGCGTTAATAGATAACTCAAGCTAGAGGGATGGAATCGGTCAGGGAAACCAACAGCTTTTGGTACTGAATACTCCATCCCTCCCCTTTACCCGTTAAGGAATGGAAACTGATCGCAAGAGTTGCTCCACAATGGTTTTAGCACGACGTCCCCCCGAAGGAATCAGGCGGTGGCATAGGACATGAGGAGTTAAAAATTTGATGTCATCAGGAACCGCATAATCTCGACCCTCCAGAAAAGCCAGCGCTTGGGTGGCGCGTTGCAAGGCAACTGCACCCCGGGGACTGACACCCAAGGTAATATCGTCAGATTCTCGGGTAGCACGGACTAGATTAACGATATATTGCTGCAAGGAGCGATCGATGCGCACCTGAGAACAAAGGCGCTGCAATTCTAGGATTTCTTCGAGTCCTAGGCAGGGTTGCAAGTCCCGAAAGTTAGACCCTTTGTTTTCCAGGTGTTCTAACATTTGTAGTTCTTCCGCTTCGCTAGGATACCCAATGGAAAAAGACAGGGTAAAGCGGTCCATTTGAGCTTCTGGTAAGGGAAAAGTGCCTTGATACTCAATGGGGTTTTGAGTCGCAATCACAAAAAACGGATGGGAAACGGTCCGAGGAACCCCATCCACGGTGACTTGTTGTTCTTCCATCACCTCTAACAAGGCGGACTGGGTGCGGGGAGTGGCCCGGTTAATTTCATCCGCCAGCAGAATATTCGTAAAAACGGGACCGGGAAGAAACTGAAACTCGCCGGTATTGGGATTCCAAATATTGGTCCCAGTGATATCGGTAGGTAAGAGATCCGGGGTACATTGGATCCGTTTAAAGTCTCCGGCGATGGAACGCGCCAGAGATTTGGCAATCAAGGTTTTGCCGACGCCGGGGACATCTTCGAGTAAGGCATGGCCCCCGCTGAACAGGGCCACGAGTACAAGGCGAATGGCATCGGTTTTGCCGACAATGGTTTGACTGAGGTTGTGGGTTAGTTTTTCTACACGGTCTCTCATAATTCGCTCAATATCACCCAGAGTTATCTTGGCAAGCGGGATTGATTTTAGACTCGATGCTCGGGCCCTTGAGAACCGATCCCTATTACCAGCTTACGGTTAAATTGGGTGATACGGAATCTGGTACTCATCGCGCTATAAAAACCCAATATGAATAGCCCACGCAGGCGGGCTTTGTCCATATAGCCCCACCCTTGAGGATGGCGGTATTTTTGGATTACTCTGTAGCGCTTAAGAGGGTTCGGGCCCTGTCGCAGTCGGTTTGGATTTGCGTTTTGAGTTGGTCGAGGGAGTCAAATTTTTGTTGGGGTCGCAAAAAGTGTTCTAAATGCAATGTCAAGGTTTTTCCATATAAGTCCCCGGACCAGTCTAATAAATGGACTTCGACTGTGGGGGTGGCGATCGCATCGATGGTGGGACGAGTCCCAATATTCAAGGCACCAATCAAGCCGTTTTCTTCACCCAGGCTAGATGCACCATAAACCCGCACGGCATAGACGCCGTGGCGGGGTAGAAATTTTTCCTCGGGAAGTTGCAGGTTAGCGGTGGGAAATCCCAGGGTGCGGCCAATCTGCTTACCTTGCACGACGTCTCCAATCAGGCTGTAAGGTCGTCCCAGAATGGAGTTAGCTTGTCTGAGGTTGCCTTCAAGGAGGGCGGTACGAATGGCAGAACTACTAATGCGATCGCCGTTGGCGGTTTGCAAGGGAACGAGGTGAACTTTGACCCCGTAACGAGCAGCGATCGCCTTGAGTTCCGCAACCGTGCCTGAGCGCTGCCGCCCAAAACAAAAATCTTGCCCTACACTAATCTGTTGAGCCTTGAGCTGTCCTACCAGAATCTCTGCCACGAAGGCTTCTGGGGTCATATTGGCTAAATCCTGGTCAAAGGGCAGCAAAACAAGCTGTTGAACCCCGATTGCTTCTAAATATTTGACCTTTTCACTCAGGGGGGTTAACAAACTACGCCGTTGCCCGGAAAAAAATTCTTGAGGATGGGGATTAAAGGTAACGACCGTGGGGTAGGGTTCTAAACCTGTTTCTTGGGCATCATTCAGGGAGGTCTTGGGGTTAGGGGGGGAATTTTCCCCATAGCTTTCTGCCGTCAGAGGAGGCACAGAAAGCGGCTGACAGCACAAGGACGGACTTAAAATAGGCTGCATGACCTGTCTGTGTCCCTGATGAATGCCATCAAAATTTCCCAGGGCAACAGAGGCGGGAGTCAAAGCCGTTGTTAGAGAAGAGGTAATCCACACAGTTTACATTTTTACACATAAATGGAAACTGCCCAAACTCTATCCCAAAATTTTTCAGTAAAATTACGCTCACCCCAAACTCTTCGGGGGCGATCGCCCTTAAGCTAGGGTGATGCTTCAGCAGCAACTGGACAATTCAACCGCTACCTCAGTGGTGTTGAAGCCTCACCCGTTCTCGTTTAGACCAACTGGTATCGACGGGTGTTGATTAGACAGACGCTTTTGCCTGTTGCGGTTCGTGAACCGCTGGTTCTTCCCCGGGAGTAATTAACTGGACTGAGAGACCCTCCCGTGCCATGAGCGAATTCGGAAACAGTTGAGCCGCTTGCTCTCCGATCCGATCTAGGAAATCATCATTATGCAGCGGATCATGATGGAAAATGACTAATCGTTTCACATTGGCTGCCTTGGCGACTTTAACCGCTTCCTGCCAGGTGGAATGTCCCCATCCGACTTTGCTGGAGGTGGGGGAGTTGTACTCATCATCGGTATAGGTCGCATCGTAAATCATGACATCAGCATCGCGCGCTAACCACAGGACATTTTCATCGAGGCGATCGGGAAAATGTTCCGTATCCGTAATGTAAGCGGCTACATAACCGCGCCAGCTTACTCGATAGCCGACTGCCTCTCCCGGATGATTCAAGAGGGCATTTTCAACCTTGACCTCTCCAATTTGCACAACTTCGCCGATTTGGATATCGTGAAATTCCAGTTGAGCACCCATAATCTGCAACGGCACCGGAAAATTTGGGTGCAACATTTGATCGTTGAGGCGTTGCTCGATAGTGGCCCCATTCGGTGCGACTGCTCCATGAATGCGGAACCGATTATTCTTAATAAAAGCCGGTACAAAAAAAGGAAACCCCTGGATATGATCCCAGTGGGAGTGCGTGAAGAACATCGAAGCTTTGACCGGCATCTGTGATAGCAGGGATAGTCCTAGAACCCTTAAGCCTGTCCCTCCATCAAAAATTAGACGTTCACCACCCACTCGCATCTCAATGCAGGGTGTATTACCACCGTACCGAACGGTTTCGGACCCGGGACAGGCTATGCTCCCTCGCACGCCCCAGAAGTGAACTGTGAATTGGTTTTGCATCTCTTGCATGGGTGTATTTCGCTTGTAGTCGCAATGGGGTCTATCAGTCAGGTTGTACGTTTCGGCTCAATCTCTAAGAAGGAGAAAATAGAGATAACTATATTTAAAGTTAACCAGGTTTTAGAAACTTATGGCAGCATTCTCCTGTTATACCCGAAAAAGTGGAAATTCGGATGAATGTTACAAACTTCTTTAACAATTTCAAACTCCTGCGGTTCTAGGGATTGACAGGGGTGGGGTTCTTTGGCTGGTTGGATTGGGTGGTCAATCCGGGGAAATCCAAAGGGGGGTAGCTCATGCGATCGCAATTGGCCTTCGGTTGAAGGGTCTTGCTGTGGCAGTTCTGAATCGTTGCATGATTGACTGCCAGGGTGATTCGTTTAATCCCCCATCACTCCTGGCGCTTTACGCCTGAGAACATGACGGCCCGTTTTGAGGTCAGATTTCCCACGCACCCTATTGACCCGAAATGCCTTCAATCGTCCACGTATTCAAGATTTGGGTGATCAACCCTGGCGATCGGCTCATACTGCCCCCCGATTCTTTACAAGGGTCCGAAGAGGCCAGGACTCTGCTTTAGCCGGGGTCAAACCGGACCAATTTCAGCAATCCCCTATCCCCAAGGTATGATTCAGTTCCTCGTTCCTGATGAGAATTGAGGGCTAGGGTGTACCTGATGCCCAAGGGCGTCTAAGGCGATCCCTGTACCTTGCTTTTCCCTGCTTCTACTCTCATTCTACTCTAACAAGATTAATAGACCCAGACTCAGATTAATTAGACTTCTGGACTATAGATCTATGATGTAGCAGGCTGGGTTCAGACGGGGGTCGAGGGTAAAGTTTAATTAACGGGGGAGTACCTGCTAAATTAGGGTAAGATTGTCCGGATTTTTCTAAAAGTTTGAGATTAAATTAGCTTGAAAATAAGATATTATAAAAAGAGCCAGCTTGATTTGTACCTTTCTACCTTTTTCCCTTCGGTGATTAGCGATAAACGAGATTGCCGAATCAGTTAAGGCTCAGACCGGAGAAGCACGGCGATCGCCTCGAAGGACTGTTAAATCAATTGGAATCTGTAGAATCTGAGCAGACTCCAAGATAGCTAGAAGGTTCAACCAGAAGTCCAGGGAAGGGGTGGAATTTTTGACCTCATCTGGCTCAATTCAACCCAAACTCTCCCCTTAATCTTCCGACAACTTTTCACTTAAAAGCCCACTGAATCATACCTTGGGGATAGTGCTGCGGTTTGTCCTGTAAAAACCTACACCCGTCAACGGTGAGGCACTTGCGAACCAAGGCAGGAGGCGCGGGCTGAAGAGTCCATTCAGTTGTGATCCGTCTTGATATTAGTACAGCATTTTTCCAGGTATTGAGGTCCACTTAGAGGATCAAAGTCCCCTTTTTCAAGGGGATTTAGGGGGAGCCTTCGGACTTCAGTGATCGCAAACCCTTCTATATACCCCCCATTTTAAGAATTGAGGGATGAAGATTCGCCGGTTGACGCCAACTTCTGGCGCTTGGGGCATGATGCGCTCTATCCTAACCTTCAAGGGTCTGAACTATGAGCGCGATCGCTCTCGGGGCATCTCAATGAATAGCTCCTATCTTGAAGCGTTAACTCAAAAATAGCCCTAAGTCCTGCCCTTGTTCCAAAAAACCCTACTCAAGAGCGCTACAGGGTCTTGGGAAAATGAGAAAATAGCAACAAAAGTTAAAACTTCTGACATTTTCACTGCATCGTGATTCCATGACAGCCCTCCCTCCCCCTGATCTGTTACTGCCTGGGCAAGCCCCTCCTGCCCCTTCCAAATCGTCCCTCACGAGTTTTCTGAACCGATTGCAGCCCACCCCAGAAACGGTTGTGCTTCTCCTGGCCGTCTTCATTGGCAGTAGCACCGGGATGGGAATCGTTACGTTTCACTACCTGATTCACCTGATCCATACCCTGATGCTGGAGGATGTCATGGGCATCATTTCCCCCGCAGGCCCTTGGACCTTGGCTTGTATTCCGGCCCTGGGAGGAGCAGTGGTGGGGCTGATGCGTTGGCATCGGCCTGATTTTGGTCCAGGCATTTCGGCTTTAATTGCGGCAACCCAGGGCCTGCGGGAAATGCTGCCCCTGAGACCTGTTACAAAAATGGTGGCGGCGTCGGTTTCCTTGGGGACTGGGGCTTCTTTGGGGCCAGAAGGTCCCAGTGTGGAAATTGGGGCGAATTTTGGAATGTTGTTGGGGGAAGTGCTGCAAGTGTCGCGAGAACGCCAGCGCTTACTCTTGGGTGCTGGTGCAGCAGCCGGATTGGCAGCGGGATTTAATGCCCCGATCGCCGGGGTGTTTTTTGCCCTGGAGGTGGTCCTGGGGACGACCTTTGCCACATCGGCGGTCAGTGTGGTCTTACTCGCAGCAGTCGTGGCGGCGTTAATTGCTCAAATTGGTTTGGGTTCTCAACCCGCTTTTACCCTGCCGATGTATGACGTCCGTTCGCCCTTGGAACTCCCCCTGTATTTGGGTTTGGGTTTATTGGCAGCCGGAGTCTCGATCGCCTTTACGGAAACGATTCAATTCGCCCGTCGCTGCTTTCGCGGAGAGGTCGCACTCGTGAGATGCTTGGGTCAAATTCCCCGCCCCATTCATCCGGCGATCGGCGGAATTTGTGTGGGGTTGGTGGCTCTACAATGGCCCCAAATCCTAGGAATTGGCTATGAAACGGTAGAGGCGATGCTTCAGGATGTGGAGTTTTCCTTACCGTTGTTAGTCGCATTACTGGTGGTCAAGCTAGGAATAACGGCGTTTTGTCAAGGGAGTGGTTTGGTGGGAGGGGTATTTGCTCCGGCTATGTTCCTGGGGGCTTCCTTGGGTTCAGCCTATGGAAAAGTTTTGGCTGCTACTTTACCGGCGATCGCCCATCATATTGCCGCCCCTCCTGCCTATGCAATGGTGGGCATGGCTGCCGTACTGGCGGGAACGGCTAAAGCACCCCTAACGGCTATTTTATTGCTGTTTGAACTCACAAGGGATTATCGGATTGTCTTACCTTTGATGGCAGCAGTCGGGTTGGCGGCTTGGTTAGTAGAAGGGTCTAAGGTTCGCACTGATTCCGAGTTGAATCCAGAACAAATGGGGTTTAATGTGGCGCCCGATCGCCATGTAGAGATTTTAGAACAAATGTCCGTGGGGGCAGCGATGCATAAGTCTTTTCTGATCTTGAAGGATACTCAGTCAGTCTTGGAGGCGGGGTTAGCGTTGACTCAGGGGAGGTATTACAGTGCTTTGGTCTTTGATTGTAGCGATCGCCTGATTGGGATTATTAGTTTACAGGATATTGAGCGGGCGATCGCCCTGGGAAAACGACCCGGAAGTACCCTCTCTGAATCGGACTTAGGGACAGTTCCTTGGAGTGAACAGGCGATCGCGGAGATTTGTACCCTAGAAGTATTGTATGCCTATCCCGATGAGCTACTCAGTGAGGCGTTAGACCGGATGGCGGCCCGAGGATTGCGGCAATTACCTGTAGTTGACCCGGATGATCCACATCGGGTTTTAGGGTTGCTTGATCGCGAGGGGATTTCTTTAGCGTGCAATGTTGCTACGGTTTCTGAAGCCTTAGCACCTTATGTCTTGTTGCCCAATGCGGCACCGTCTCTGGAGTTATCCGAGGGCGATCGGGCGGCTTAGGAAACTTGACATCATCCCATCTGGGATAGCGCAGTGTGGTGATCTAGGGTCGGGGTAGGGAAGTGCGATCGCCTCGGCTTTGCGTTGTTGCGGATCGTTATTTCTTGTAGGGGCGCAATGCGTAGGCCCCTACAATCTACATACTTTGAGAGGGCTAGTTTATATAGACCTACAGCAACGGAGTTTTTAATAGCGGTTGTAGGGCAATTAACGCTGTCTAAATTTTGCCCAGAGTGTCCGTTGAGGTGGCGGTGGCGAGGCCAGATTGTTGGGGGTTGTGAGTCATTGGGAGAGTCTCGCAATGGTCCAGAACGCGCGATCGCAGGAGAGCATCAATTTTCATCAACCCTTTTGTTGAACCTGATCAATATATGTCAAGTATCGATCGCGACAGTTGCCCAGACTAATGGTCTGGATTGAGAGGAACAGGGGTTCTAAATCCTCAGCAAATCCCCCCCTAGGGGAATAGACACTCAGGGTTAGAAGGGTAATATTTAGGGTTGGGACGACAGCATCTACTAGAGGGTAGAGGGGACAGAATAGGCGGATGGTATCTGCATGGAAGCGATCGCTTGATTTGACTTCACTAGCAAGGGAGAATGCTAATTGCGCCCTGAGCCGGTTTAGGCAACGGAACTCCTAGTATTTTTTTAGACAATGTAATAGTTTTTGAGGGGTTTATCGGAGTTTCATCGGATCCTTTGCCTGAGATTGGAGGATAGACTGATGAAACGAAGCGGGTTAAAAATTGATAAATGGAGTTGAGGGGGTGGTCCGGGTTAGGATGAGATGCGATCGCCGAAGCGGGACTTTTTTATCCGGGCGATCGGCCAGCGGACCTGTTCATCTCCCCGCCAATGGATGAGCGTGGAACTGATATATTAACCTTTGATCTAACACCCACCCGAATACTTCTGCTCCAAGGCGTGATGGGATTGAAAGCGAGGGGGCAGTTAGGGCAGGACTGAAAGCAAAATTAGAGCAGTGAATCCCCTAAGATTCCTGCCCACTGAACTGATGGAATTCAATTAGTTTGCCCTTGACTTCAGGAGGCATTAACAGTACCAGGCTGAACTCGTTAGAACTAGATGCGGCAAGGATTGTGGCACTTGCCGCCGCGATTGACCCAGCGTCAGAATTACTCAAAAGACTAGGTAAGGGTTGGGATACAACCCTCTTTGTCCTCTACCTAATGAGTCGGCTTTCTGTCGCTCGTTTAACTGCGGCGACCTGACTGGCATTAGCCGTTACAGAATCGCCGTCTGGAACTCATTCCTCGTCAGAATCTTTATCGATTTGGCGCAGGTGAATGTGTTTGCGTCCTAGGGAAATTTCAAATTCATCTCCGGGATTGAGATCCATTTGCTTCGTGTAAGCCGATCCAATCAGTAAGTTGCCATTTGACTGGACGCTAATCCGATAACTGGCACTACGTCCGCCACGACCTTGACCATTTTGCTTGCCATCGAGTTCAATACCCTCAGCATCAATCAGGGCATTGAGGAATTTCATCATATTGACGCGCTCTACTCCATTTTTTGTAACGGTGTAGTAGCCGCACTCTCTGGCTTTTTCTTCTTTGCTGAGATTCTCTAGATCTTTGACTTTCTGGAGAAGATCTTCACCAACTAGGGGTTCCATCTTTTTCTTTTTACTCATTGACTTACAACGACCGCCATGAACAATAGGTCTAACGAGTTCTATTTTAGCCGAGTGTTGCTAAAAATTAGAACTTTTTTTTTAGGGCAGTCAGGTTATTAAACTATATTACACGAATCAGATTGGATAGTCACTAGATTTTCACCCCATCTGTGGTAATAGGAATGGTAAAGGCTTCACTGGAATCGGCTAACGTGAGTGATAACTAGGGATGGACTGATAAGAGGTACTGCCCAGTACAAGTCGAATTGACCCTAACCTATCTGAGGATAGGTTGGGCTTAGGAGTGAATGATGCCCTAAAGATGGAGATGATAAACGAGAGGATCTGCGGCGAAGGAAGGTAATGGTCTCGAATTGAGTTGTTTAAGGGCAGATGAAAGAAGCACGAGGGATTGAAGAAGGGGTTAACATGGGTCAGTTATCCCGAAAATAGCTACTGTCCTAACTGAGTCTTGAGGCAAAGCGTTCTTGAAGAGAATGCGCCAGTAAGGATGGAGTTAGAGGGGCATCCGGAGCAGTTGAAGGGTTAGGTTTGCAAGCCTGAGTCGGGTTAGCAACTGGCTTTTGGAGCAGGCTTATGTCATCTTATGTCAATTAGAATCAATTTAGAAAGAGTTAGGTTAACACAAGACAGATTTTGTTGGTGAAGGTGGCTTCTATTCAAGAAAAAGGAGGGAAGCATCCCTCATTAGAGTCTTGACGTCTTCACTTTTTTACTATATAGACGAAATAGAAGGGAATGGCTATAAATGCCGAAGGAACAAGGGTCCCCGGGTGCCAAGAATGGATAAATTGGGTCGGTTTGGTCCTATAAAACCGTCGATAAAGGACCGGTATCCAATTCAGGGAGAGTAGATTCAACTCAAGGAAGGTTGATACTCCATTGAAGGGGCGATCGCATTGCACCTTTAAATTTTTGAGGGGTAGGTGCGCGAAAAGCATCGGATGAAGGGTTGAGAATATTTTCACTAGAAATCCCGCTTCCGGTTGAACAGCGTTATCACCAAGTTTTGATACACTATCAGATTCTATTCAAGGGATGATGCTAACAACCCGAGGACACGATAGCGTTAAGGCACTGCTTGATTTGAGTTGACAGCGAGAGGTTACCCTAACTTCTGTAAAAGCGATCGCCAATCTCTCCAAGATTTCTAGTTTGATGCTAGAAGTTGGCAAGGGTACCTCGCAGAAGAAACCCATTTCGTGGTATGGCAACTGGCGGTTTGATTTCTCTGTTCCCTAATGGAAATGAGTTTTTAGACTCAGCTTGAAGCCAAAAACACCGATCGCTAATAATATAGATGAGTTCATGTTGTCCCCGATGAGGTTAGCTGTATCAATCGTGCAACCTACGGAATTTGCACTAGGCGTTTTAGCGATCGCCGCTTATCTGGATTTTTTAATTGGCGACCCCTGGGGTTGGCCCCATCCAGTTGAGGGGATGGGTTGGGTGATTTCTATCTATAGTCAAGGGGTTTTAAAGCGCTGGAAAACTCCCCTTGTCCGCAGAATTGCAGGTATTATTCTGGCGATCGGTGCGATCGCTTCCTCTGGATTAATCGGATGGGGAATCGCCCAGGGGTTCTATTCTTTGCATCCGCTATGGGGATTGGCGATCGAAAGTATCCTCCTAGCCAGTTGTTTCGCGGGTCGAAGCTTAAGAACTGCTGCTGAAACCGTATTAAAACCCCTAAACGACTCGGATTTAGAAACAGCGCGTCAAAAATTAAGCCTATATGTAGGCCGAGATACAGATAATCTCAGTGAATCTGAGGTGATGCGGGCGGTATTAGAAACCGTGACCGAAAATGCTGTGGATGGAGTCATGGCACCCTTATTTTATGCGATCGCCGGGGCTATGATTTTTCATCTTGGGGCCTTACCCTTAGCCTTCGCCTATAAAGCTGCCAGTACCCTTGATTCAATGGTCGGTTATCGCGATGAACCCTATACTGACTTAGGATGGTGTAGCGCCAAACTCGAAGACATTCTCACTTGGTTTCCCTGTCGCTTAACTGTGATTACATTAGGACTCTTAACCAACTGTCTCCCAGAGATTTGGCGGATTTGTCAACAAGATGCCACCCAAGACCCCAGTCCCAATTCTGGTTGGAGTGAATGCGCCTACGCCGTCATTCTCGGTGTCCAACTCGGCGGCATCAATTACTATCGCGGTATCCCTAAACCCAAACCCCTTTTAAATACTCCCCTCAATCCCATCACCTCAGACCGAATTCACCACGCTATGTTACTCACAAGATGGTGCTTTTTAACTTGGTTAAGCATTACCCTCAGTTGCTGGTTCCTGTCTACCCAGTTTCGAGGGTGATTGAGGGGAGATAGGGAGGACCGCCATCGAGATGGGGAGGATGGGAGATGGGGGGAATTATCTGTCTTCAGTGGATTGATATACCTTGTGCAACGACCTCCAGATTCCCAATGTCCTAAATCTGCGGCAACCTCTAACCAAATCTTGCAATCTGCGCTATCAATAATAAATTCTCCCATTCAGACTAGATATGAATGCTAACGTGATTGAAATCCTGTCCGCAGAAGAACTGCGGCGGACTGTAACCCGACTGGCGTCCCAGATTGTGGAACGGTCGAATGATTTGTCAGAATTAGTGCTGATCGGCATTTACACCCGAGGGGTGCCCTTCGCGCATCTGTTGGCGAGTCAGATTGAACTCCTAGAACAGATTCAAGTGCCAGTCGGTGCTTTAGATATTACATTTTATCGAGATGATTTGGACAATATGGGGATGCGGACTCCGGCAAAAACGGAAATGCCGTTT
>CBFGOM010000009.1:0-58109 GCA_965650385.1 uncultured Oscillatoriaceae bacterium | reverse complement strand
AGATGATTATATTCATTCCCCTGAAGAAACAAAATTAATGGAGCGGTATTACAGTGCCAATCAGTTGCTCTTAGACTGCCTCAACAGTGATTGCTATGTTTCCAGGGAGGTGCGGGAGGAGATTGAGGAGACTTTTCTGTTACCGATCGCAGAAATAGAAAAACGCAAAATAGAAAAACGAAAACGCCAATCCCAATAAAACCGAACCCTTCAAATTCCCCCTATCCGACAAGGCGCAAACGATCGCCTATGTTGCCGCGATACCCCATACTGTTGCAAAGCCTGAGTATGTTTCGCCGTACCATATCCTTTATTACTGGTCAAATCATACTCCGGATATTTCTTCGCCAAGCGCACAATTAACTCATCGCGCCAGACTTTTGCCAGAATACTGGCAGCAGCAATCACTAACGAATTGCTATCTCCTTTAATCATTGTTTCTTGGGGAATTCCTAAATTAGGAATGCGCTGATTGCCGTCAATTAAACAAAACTCCGGTTTAACTTGCAGTTTATTAACGGACCGTTTCATCGCTAATAAAGAGGCTTGTAAAATATTCAGGCGATCGATTTCTTGGACTGATGCCATGCCAATCGCATAGGCGATCGCCTCCTCCCGAATCAGTTTTGCTAACCGACAGCGTTGGTTATGGGACAGCTTCTTACTATCCGTTACTCCCGCCGCTTTCAACAGTATAGCCGCCTCATCGGACAAAATAACCGCCCCTGCAACCACTGGACCAAACAAACAACCCCGACCCACTTCATCCACCCCCGCAATTCTGTCATTTGGGGGCGTTTTATTGGGATTTTTGCTATTATTTGAAACATCCCAGAGCGTGAGTTGTTGCGGCACATTTAAAGACACGATTTTGTTGGGGTTAAATAATTATTCCGGTTCAAACAAAATTTAGACAAAAAGATTGTCCTTGGAGAATTGGAAAGACTCCCCAAGGACACTCTTAAATTAAAACGAACTAACTTTCCGAGGCAGAAGAACGACGACGGCGACGACGAATGGCGACTCCCGCCGAATTATCCTCATTGTCTTCCTCATAGGATGCGGAAATGTCTTCATCATCGGAATCTGATTCAGCCTCTGCCTGATGAACCGGAGCAAAATTCTCCTCGGGAGACTCCTCCTCGGGAGATTCTGCCTCTACCTCCGCCTCAGCAATGGGTTCTTCCTCATTAAAACTCGGTTCCGAGAATGAAGAAACCGACTCTCCCGGTTCCGTCACCGAGATAACGGCTGATTTGGAAGGTTTGACCTCATCTTCGCGGAGGATCAACGGCGAAATCCCCATGAGCGCATAGACATCTTGTTCTTCCGGCGTCATTTCGACGTGAATCACCTCTGCTGGTTCATTCACCTTCTCATAATCGCGGAAACGGCGACCCCGTTCCGATCGCTCAGGACGATCCTCTTTAGGCGATCGCACATCTCGCTCATTCGTCAGCGCATAAGCGGGAGCAGCCACAAAAGGCTCGGGTTCTGTCCATTCGGGTTTCGGTTCCCGACTCGCCGGTAAAATCGGCGAGATACTGCGAACCGACGCAGTTTTTACCGTGGTTTCCTCCGTTCCTTCCCCTTCCCCGGCATCTAAGCGACGGCGACGGCGACGGCGAGGGCCTCCTGGACCTAATTCTTGATAGCTGGGATGATTGAGCAGATCCAACTCCGAGACTTCCGTCGTTGGCTCATAATCAGGGATATCTCGAACCGTGGGTTCCGGGATGCGAGTTTCCTTAACCGGCGAGGGGACTATCAGGCGATCGCTCACATCCGGGAGAATCGGCTGCATCGGTTCAATCGGACTATCCCCTTCTCCGGGTAGATGCACATGATGTCCTGACCCGCCACAAGTCGGACAAGAGCGACTAAACAATTCATACACATTCTGACCTTGGCGCTTGCGGGTCAGTTCAACCAACCCCAACTCCGAGAGTTGAGCAATTTGCGGTCTATTTTTATCCGCTTTCAAGGCTTTATTGAAATGCTCCAGAACCTGCAATTGGTCCCGACGGGAGTCCATATCAATAAAATCGACAATAATTACCCCAGCGATATTCCGTAACCGCAATTGACGAGCGATTTCCGTCGCTGCTTCACAGTTGGTCCATAACACCGTTTCCCGGGAAGTCGCCGATCGCGTAAACGAACCTGAGTTCACATCAATCACCGTCAGCGCTTCCGTCGGCTCAATAATAATGTAACCCCCGGACGGTAAATCTACCCTCGGTTTCATCGCTTCGCGAATCGCCGCATTGACCCGGAAATATTCCAAAATCGGAGTGCGCTCCCGGTGTTCATCAATCAACACCCCCGGAGGCGTTTTACCCCCATTCCAAATCATCAACTGTTGCTTAACGCGCTTCACCCCGGTGGTGGCATCCACCACAATCCGGTTCACATCAGCGCTGTACATATCCCGAAGCACGCGCTGAATAAAATCATCATCTCGATTCAACAGTGCCGGAGGACGGATTGTCGCCGCTTCCCGTTGCACATCCTCCCACTGTTTTTGGAGAAACTCTAAATCTTCTAAAATCGCCTCTTCGCCAACCCCTTCCGCTTCCGTGCGGACTAACAGTCCCATCCCGGCAGGCTTAATTAAAATAGCTAATGCTCGGAGTCGATTTCGTTCCGCTTCCGTGCGGATTCGGCGAGAGAGATTCACCCCGCGACCGAACGGCATTAAAACTAGATAGCGACCCGGGAGGGTGATATTTCCCGTTAAGCGGGGTCCCTTATTTCCCGTCGGTTCCTTCATCACCTGGACCAGAACTTTTTGTTGGGGGGACAACAGTTCCGTGATGGCTCCCGAAGAGCGTTTTAGGCGTAACGGTCCAAGATCAGTAACGTGAATAAATCCATTGCGGTCCGGATCGCCGATGTTAACAAAGGCTGCATCTATCCCCGGTAGGACATTCTCCACCACTCCGAGATAGATATCACTGACTTGGTGCGTTCCGGTGGCAACAACGAGTTCCTGAATTTGATCTTCAGAAAAAACAGCAGCAATTCTATACTGCTCTGCGATAATAATTTGCTTCGGCATTCAATTTCCTCAAAACTTGGCTATGAGCTATCACCAACTTCAGACCTTTAGTCGAGTCTCTACGTTTTCTGGGTTTGCTCGTGGCATCAAGAGCCTCGGTACGACCGATGACGGCTTCCTATGTAGCTATAGAAAAAACGAAACTTGATTGTCTAGGGTGTCGGGACAGTAGAGGGAAGACAACAAGGGTTATTGACAAAATTTATGCTGGCGAAAGCGAATTGCTTTGGGCCTCAAACCCTGTTCCTTGTCCTCTTTATCTAATACTGAACCGACCCGCTAGGGCGGAAAATTAATCTTTGATATCCCTCGTTGGATCCAAGCTAGAGCTATTGCCGAAAAGCCTGCGATCGAAGCTATCGAATCAATAGCTACAGATGAAAAGGTTATCCCAACTACATTCGTAGAATACGTTGGATTCCCTCTGGCGAAAGAGTGGGTATCCAATCCCTCTTATCGAACTGGCAAAGAATACATCTAAATTCTGAAAGTTTTGGCGGCAGGGAAGGATTGCCAGCATCTCGTGCTTGGCATCTTGCGGCTATGGTCGTAGAACTGCTATTCGCCTCTCTACGGTTTGTCCAGCTACAACTACCGAGCGGATTATTGCCCCTTTGACACTGTAGTGACGGTATAGAGAACAGAAAGTTGGAACTTAATCTTGACAAATTTACCCTGAACGGCTTCGCACTTAGCCAGAAAGGGATATCACAACATCAGGGTTCGACAGGAGAACAGCGACCGGCTCTGTCTCTGTTGCTTTCTCAAAACTTGACCTGTTTTAAAGGTCCCTTGGCTGTTTGTCTTGATGGAATGCTCTCTATGACGATGGCTTTTTCAAAACGCCCCTCGACTTTCTACCCGTTGCTGACTCAATTTGAGGAAGGTCAAGGCAGGAAACCCTAAACGTTCTCAAATACTGAGTTGATGTAGCTTCAGGTAGGGATGGGTTGGGCCATCGGGTTATATTTTAGCAGAATCTCCCATAGCGGTAAATAAATTTCAGATTTCAGCCAAAATCAGCTGTTTTCGGTGAGCGTGCAACAGCTCAAACTCGCGTTTTGCCATCCGTTCAAACATATAGAGGATATGGGTAGGACGTAACAGGGTGCCGTCATGACGGCAACTCCCGAGAACGCGGAGGGTGCAAGTTAAGGTATCGGCTGACAGGTCAACTTGTTCTAATTCAAATAGGCGATCGCGCAGATTCACCCATTTGGCTTTCCCTCTTTTGGTCGTATGTTCCCATTCAATTTCCTCAGCAGCGAGGATTTGGGCGATCCACTGCTGCCAGTCTGTCCCTTGCAAAGCGACCTCCGAATCTGACGATGGGGTTAAACCCAATCGCAGGATATACTCAGCTTGGTCTAAAAGTTGACTCGCGGAAGGCGCTTTCACCTCCACCGACTCAACCCGATAAATCGGCAAGTCTGCCGGAAGTTGAGCAGTCAACCTTTCCCGGAATTCCTCGGGATCCATGAGTTCAGTCAGTTCAAAATCTACGATTTCGCTTTCCGAGGTGTAACCCAGGGTGAGAGCGTTGGCCGGTGAAATTCGAGGTCCCGGATGATATCCCCCGGTGAAGGAGATGGGTAAATCCGCACGGCGCACAGCGCGATCAAATACTCGGAGTAAATCCAGATGGCTGACTAATGCCATGTCACCCATTTTACCCATCCACAACCGCAATCTTTGGACGCGATCGATGTTAGGCGAAAAGTGACCCGCAAATGCAGGAATCGGCAGGGGTGCAACCACGATATTGTGACCAAAGTCAACACCACAAACCCCACAATGGGAGCAACCCTCAAAAGAACAGTCGGGAACCGTTGCCGCTGCCAGGGCCCGCTTGAGATCTTCTTTCAACCAGTTTTTATCAATTCCGGTATCTAAAACATCCCAGGGCAGAGGAGCATCAAGACGAGCGTCCAAGTCGGTGCTTGTGCCGTCCATGACGTTCCATTCGCCACTTTCGACCTGCCGGTATTTCCAGCTTAAATCGGATTCCGCGATCGCCTGGGTCCAGGCTCCAAAAGCCCGGTCCAAACTCTCCCACCAAGAATCCATTCCTGCACCCAGTTCCCAAGCCCGACGCACCACAGGAGCTAAACGGCGATCGCCTCGGCCTACAAAATCTTCCATCGCCGAGATCCGCACATCCGTAAAATTGGCTTTCACCCCTCGCATCCGGCGAAATTCCTGACGAAGCAAATCTTGCTTGCGCGAAAATTCAACCGTAGAGACGGAATGCCATTGAAAAGGAGTATGGGGTTTCGGCGTAAAGTTAGAAATCGTCAAGGTGACCTCTAACCGCTTCCCTCCTAGGGTACGACACTCCTGTTGGAGCCAATGGACGGTTTCGGCAATTCCGAGAACATCTGCATCGGTTTCTCCAGGTAAGCCGATCATAAAATAAAGTTTGACTTTATTCCAGCCCTGTTCGTAAGCGGTTTTAATGCCCCGCCATAATTCTTCGTTGGTCAGTCCTTTATTAATGATATCCCGCATCCGTTGCGTTCCCGCTTCTGGGGCGAAAGTCAACCCGCTGGTACGGGTGCCCCCGAGGATATTGGCAATATTTTCATCAAAGCGATCGACCCGTTGCGATGGCAGGGACAGGGAGATATTTTGGTCCTTGAGTCGGTTTTTGATTTCCATTCCCACCGCAGGCAATGCCAGATAGTCGGAACAACTCAGGGACAAAAGGGAAAATTCGTTATAGCCGGTGGCCCTCATTCCCGCTTCGATCGCCTCAATTACTTGGTCTGGATCCACATCGCGGGCGGGACGAGTCAGCATTCCCGGTTGACAGAACCGACAACCGCGAGTACATCCCCTGCGAATTTCCATTGTCAGGCGATCGTGCACCGTCTCCACATAAGGGACTAACCCGATGGAATAGGCGGGAATCGGGGTTGCCACTCGGCGCAAGACTCGTTTCGGCACTCCGGGACGGTTGGGATGCACGGATCCATCCTGCGCCATGTCGTAGAACTGGGGAACGTACACCCCCGGAACTTGGGCTAAATCAAACAGCAATTCTTCCCGAGTCAATCCCGCAGCTTTGCCTTCTTCCAGCACTAACCCAATTTCCGGCAGGAGTTCCTCCCCGTCACCAAGGGCGATAAAGTCAAAAAACTCCGCGTAGGGTTCTGGATTAGAGGTGGCAGTTTGGCCTCCGGCAAATATGAGGGGCCAGCTTCCCGCTTCTACATTCCAAGGACCTGGACTGAAACGCTCTTGGGCGGTGAGGGGTATGCCCCCTAGGTCCAACATTTCTAAAATATTGGTGGCCCCAAGTTCATAACTGAGACTGAACCCGAGGATGTCAAATTCGGGCAGCGATCGCTTCGACTCGACAGAAAATAAGGCAGTCTGAGTATTTCGCAACTTCAAAACCAGGTCCGCACCCGGTAAATACGAGCGATCGCAAAGCTGTCGCGGTTGGGCATTCAAAATATTGTATAGAATCAGATGCCCTAAATTGGAGGCTCCTACCTCATAGACTTCTGGATAGGTGAGCACCCAACGCACAGCGGCACTTTCCCAAGGTTTATGCACCGCCCCCAACTCATTACCCAGATAACGAGCGGGTTGTAATATGTCTGGGGTGAGGAGTTTCTCTACTGCAACTGACACGGCAACTCTCTACTTTGTAATGGTTCTCGATACCCTTCATTCGGGTTACGTCACATCTAGTCCATACTGAACTGATGCGTCATTCGAGCCTCTTTATTTTATACGCTTGTAGGAAAGCCTGAAGATTTAACACTTAAGACTCCCAGCTCAAGCCTGAACAGATTCTACCAGGACTGACCCATCTATCTGCTCTCTTCTATGAGATCAAGATAATTCATCTACCGGCCCCTATATTCTGACTTTCCTCTCAAAAAATTATCTATAATCCCTGTTCAACGGCACGACTTCAGTTATTTTTTTATGTTTGTATTATGGGAAAGTCAATCATAAAAACTCGGTAAAAATCAAAGCACAGTTAAATTTGGGGGTTAAATAAAGATTAGCCCATGTAGTACCTCTTGAATAAGAATTTCCAATGCTAAACACCCAATTCATGTTGAGGCAAGTTGACAAAAATCTTTGGCATTAATTTGAATAAACCCTATTAAGAAAGTCTTAAATTAAAGCAATTTTATAAAAATGATCTTAATACATATTAGTAAAAAAATATTAAAAATAAATGCAGTTTTAAAATCAACAACCAAAAAAATTTACAGCCAAACAAATACTCTGCATACCCCTAATAATTACGCTTATCTTTATGAAGGTTATTTTTGATAAAAAATAACTTAAAACACTGATAATTTAGTTATAAGTTGTGAAAAATGAAAAAGCATAAAGTTTGCCTTTTTCATGCAAAAGAGGCAGACTCCTTTGTTTTTAAGTATTCCAGGAATTTGCCTCTATTGAAATCAATTTTTTCGACATCCTTAAGTGAATTAAATCAAAGCAAACTATACATTTAACAGGCTAGAAATAAATAGTTCTAAATCAAAACAGCTTCAAATTCCGCCTGGGTTTCAAATAGCTCAAATACCCGATCAAGTTGAGTGATTTCAAAAATAATCCGAATCGAGGGGGAGACACCACATAAACTAAAGCGGCGGTTGAGCCTGTGAGCCAGACTCATGGCTGAAACTAACGCCATCAGACCCGCACTATCCAGGAAATTCACATTTTCCATATCTACCAGAACCGTAGAAGGGATCGAAGACTGGACGACGGAGGTGAGTTGAGTTTGAAGTGCCGCAGCATTAGAGGCATTGAATTCGCCCTGTAACCGAACTAAGCTAATTTCGGGACTGGCAACATTAGTAAGCATTTGTTTAACCTCGACTGAAGCGTATTTTTCGGTAAATTTAACATCTTGTCTTTATAATTTAGTCTAGGTTCGGGAAAATCTTCTATAGATGGGGGGTAGTTTCGTTGAATCTTTTTATTTACTCCCGGTTTTATAAAGTTTTCATTAAGAAGCTCTAAAAGGTATTAAATTATACTCAATCTCCTCCGTAATCTCCGCAAGTCCCAAATTTTTGAGGAGGGGATATGAGTATCACAGACTGTCAAATTATTATGCGATCGAAATCACCAACAAAGGCCAGATCTTATCACGCGATCGCGTCAAGATTCAGCGGACAATGACAGATGTATCGAATTCTCCCGATCGCCCCCATGCGAGGTACAGCAGTGATTCGTCAACTGGTAGAGAAAGCGCTCTATATCAAGCAGCTAACTCCAGATATCGAAAATGGTATCAACTCTGAGTTAAGCCGCCTGGGTTACATCGATGATGTAGATTATGAAGCCTTGGAATTATTAATGGCAGAAATGGATGCAGGTCGAATTCAATTAGTGGCAAGTCGCTAACATATCCCACGCGATCGCCGTCGAAACCAACCCCCTACTACAAACCAGCCTTCCATCGGTTGCAACCCCTGAATTGGGGTGCATTGGACCAGCCAACCGACTCCCTAGGTCCCAATCTAATGGGGCTTGTTTCCCCCGGTAAAAAAGAAACTTGAGGGGATCAAAAAGTGCGGTAAACTGACTTCAGGTTTTTTTATGCTGACCTGGATCGGGTTGTCACGTCGTCATGCAGTTTGCCAAACGTTTAGAAAAAATTCCTCCCTATCTATTTGCGGAGATTGACCGCAAGCGCAACGAACTCATCGCCCAAGGGATTGACATCATCAATATGGGAGTCGGCGATCCGGACAAACCGACGCCTGCACATATTCTTCAGGCTATGCATGAGGCGATCGAGGATCCAGCAACTCATAACTACCCCCCGTACCAGGGAACGCAGGAGTTCCGCGAAGCAGCGGTACAGTGGATGGAGAAACGGTTTGGGGTGAAAGGATTAGATCCAGACCAAGAAATTGTCTCTTCAATTGGCTCAAAAGAAGCGATTCATAATACCTTTTTAGCCTTTGTGGAACCGGGAGACTATACCTTAATTCCCGATCCCGGTTACCCAGTTTATCGTTCCTCGACCCTGTTTGCCGGTGGCGAACCCTATACCATGCCACTGACACCAGAACGGGGATTTTTACCGGATTTAGAGGCGATTCCAGAAGAGGTGGCACAGCAGAGCAAATTATTGTGGATTAATTATCCCAGCAACCCTACTGGGGCGATCGCCTCTTTAGAATTTTTTGAAAAATTAGTTGCTTTTTGCCGTAAGCATGACATCTTGTTATGTCACGATCATGCTTATGCGGAAATGGCTTATGATGGCTATAAACCGCCCAGCGTTTTAGAAGTACCCGGGGCAAAAGATGTCACCCTAGAATTCCACAGTTTGTCTAAAGCCTATAATATGACTGGATGGCGCATTGGCTTTGCTGTGGGCAATGCCAAAGGAATTCAGGGATTACGGCAGGTAAAATCTAATGTAGATTCAGGAGTATTTAAGGCTATTCAACGGGCAGCGATCGCCGGGTTTTCCACCACAGAAGAAGAACTTCAGTCCGTGATTGCTGTGTATCAAAATCGTCGAGATATCTTAATACAAGGATTACAATCTCTAGGCTGGCCGATTTCGCCCCCGAAAGCTACTCTATATGTCTGGACTCCTGTTCCCCCAGGCTATTCGTCGGCGGAATTTGTCACCTTGCTGTTAGAAAAATGCGGAATTATTGTGCCTCCCGGAAATGGATATGGGGCGGCAGGGGAAGGTTTTTTTAGAATTGCTTTAACTGTACCGGAAGAGAGATTAATTGAGGGGATTCATCGGATGAAAGATGTGGGAATTCGGTACCAATAAGCAAGCTCATTTACAAGGTGGGAGGCGATCTCCCGATCGGGTCCAGAAACTGGGTTTCGGGACCCTGTAGCAATTTTCTAAAACCCCCAGAGCGATCGCTAACAGCCCTCAAACGCTTCCGGGTAGGCTTGCCAAACCTGTTGAACAAATGAGCGGAGGCGATCGTGGGCGATCGCGCAGAATCCTGGTTCTGGGGGAGGAAAACTTTGAAGTTCCATCAACAAGGGAATCACTTCCGTATCCAGGGCCAAGCGGAATAAACTTTGAGGCCAAACCAGATCGGCCCCCTGGCGTAGATCATACAACTCTCGGGATTCATCTGGAAAGGGCGCACGGGTCAGAACCGGACCCACGGCCAACATCAGGGGCCTCAACCATAACATCGAACGAGTTGCCAAAATTTGAATAACTTCTGCATAAAGGCAAGTTTGGTGATGTTCGAGACAGACAATCTGGCAAGGTTGAAAAGAACAAGAAAACTGCATGAATTAGTTTTAAAGCACCCTAAAAACGGAACAAACAACAGGGGTTTGGCTTGAGTGGAACTCCCTGACCCGATCAAGACCTCAAAATAACAGCAATCATTGTTTTATATAGGTATAGATCTCTGGCATCATTCCGAAGCATTCCCCTTGTAAACAGAAGGGGTGAAGGCATCTAAAAGAAGGGACTAAGGGAATAGAAGCCAAAGACTCATTTTGAACAGCTAAACCGCTCAACTATTCATTGAGCCAAAGCCAAAGCATTCCTGATCCCGCACTTCTAACAAAATAGATTGGATTCATCAAAGAACCCCTATCACTATTTTAAGTAAAAGTGGGGAGTTTTAGGGGTATCCTCGCCCTAGACCGCTATCTGAGAAATTGCGATCGAGGAACGCAATCTGCACTCGGGGAATGGTGCATCCGGAGAAGTCATTCAGTTGCCCGAAAAATGTTGGCAACTTGGGGATGGTGCGATCGCAAAGTAGGGTTTCAATTCCAAGGAGGGCATCTCCACTCCAAGAGTAGCGTGGTTCTGAAAATAAATCGAGACCTATGTCACCCGAGGAATTCTTAAAACCCATGAGAATGGTTTGCATCTCCCAGTTCGCTAGATATAATAACTTACTCAGGAGATAGAGTTGGGATTCTAATCCGGTCCATACCCGACTGACTCAGGAAGAAAAATGTGAACTGAGGTGTAACCTCCCTCAACAACTGCCCAGCTTAAGCCTGTATGTGAACTGAGGTGTAACCTCCCTCAACAACTGCCCAGCTTAAGCCTGTATTGGTCCCTGAGAAAGTTCTTTGTAAATAAAGATGAGAGAAAAGGGTAGGTTACGCTTGATGAGGACAAAACTTCCACCTTTCCCGATGAGAACATGATATCGTTCAAGCCAGTCTTAAGATTATGTTAATAAACTAAGGCTTATCACACGAGGGAGGGTGCTGATGACAACCGCGCCATTCAAGCCCCAGTTAACTGCTATGGCTGTACTATCCGCAAACCAAACATTTTCATTATGAGAAATTGGGTGAAACCGCAAATATTTTCTTGGCTACTCCCAACGGCAACTGCCGTATTGCTACTATCCGCTCCCGCACAAGCCGCTAGACTAGAATATTGGCGTTTTGATACGGCTCAAAACCGACTGCACTTTACCACTGCTGGAGGGGTTCAACCCAAAGCGCAATTAATCGCTAATCCCACGCGCTTGGTGATTGATTTGCCCGGGACCACTCTGGATCGCCAGGGCGTAACTCAGCCCGTAGGCAGCCCAGGATTTGAGTCAATTCGGGTGGGACAGTTTGAGTCAGACATCACTCGACTGGTGATTGAATTAAGCCCCGGTTATACCCTAGATCCGCAACAGGTGCAGTTCCGGGGAATCTCTCCGACGGAATGGACGGTTGACTTACCCACACCCCAAAGAATCGGGGCGGTATCGAGTGGGTCGGCACTACCGGCTCAATCCGGGAGCGGAGTTCAAATCGAAAATGTTCAAGTGACGCCGGATGGATTTTTTATTCGGACCCGAGGGGGGCAACCTCAAGTCAAAATGGAGCGCAGTAGCGATCGCTCCTTATATGTCGATCTCCCTGGGGCCACTATTTCCCCCAACATGGGGTCACGAGACCAACTGCTCGATCGCCACGGTGTCGCTCGGATGAGTGTCCGTCCCCTAGAAGGAGCAACTCCAGGAGTGCGCGTCACTTTTGTCTTATCGGATACTAACTCGAATTGGCAGGTCACCGCAAGCAACCTCGGTGGCGTGGTGGTTCTGCCCGGTCCTCAAGGGTCCCGGGTCGGGTCCGGGTCTGTGGCAATGGCGCAGAATCCCAGTAGCGATCGCCAAGTCACCATTGAAGGTATTGAACTGCAACAAAATGGGTCCCAACTTTTAATCAAATCCAATCAACCCTTTACCTACACCAGCGAATGGGACCGCGCTTCCGGAGCCTATCGCATCGTCATTCCCTCCGCCCAGTTAGGCAATGGGGTCCAACCCCCTCAGTCTACGAATCGCGGTGCCTTTTTATGGGTAAAGATGCAGCAAGAAGACCCCCAAACCGTGGCAATTCTCGTGCAACCCGCAGCCGGGGTACGGATTGGCCCCCTGACCCAACCCAGTCCACAATTGCTCTCCGTTAGCTTACAACGTCCAGGTAACGCCGCTGCTGGTCCTAATTCCAGTACGTCAATTCCCACCGCCCCTGGACCCATGAGTTATCCCACACCCTCGCCGATGCGATCGCGCGATGGCAGACGAGTCGTCGTCGTCGATGCAGGGCATGGCGGCGGAGATCCTGGCGCTGTGGGCATTGGCGGAATTGAAGAAAAGGGAATCGTCATGGACATTTCCCAACAAGTCGCCACACTTTTAGAACAAAATGGCGTCCAAGTTGTCATGACGCGTCAGGATGACCGGGAAATCGATTTAGCCCCTCGGGTTCAACTGGCTAACCGGGTCAATGCAGATATTTTTGTCAGCATTCACGCCAACGCGATTGATATGAGTCGCCCGGATGTGAATGGCATTGAGACTTATTATTATGCCAGTGGTCAGCGACTGGCCCAAACCATTCATAACAGCCTTTTACAAGGAACAGGCGCTCGCGATCGCCGGGTACGGCAAGCGAGATTTTATGTCTTGCGTCATACCTCTATGCCTGCGGTCTTACTCGAAGTCGGGTTTGTCACCGGTGCAGAAGATGCCCCTCGGTTGGCAAATGCCGCCTACCGGACACAAGTCGCTCAAGCGATCGTTCAAGGTGTTCTACAATACCTGCAAAATCCTTAGTCTGCCTCTTAATCGGAAATCTTTCTGAAAAATTCCCGAATTTTGGCTCCTAAGTGCTGATTTTTAACCCATACACTTCTCGCAAATCAACCACCCGTGTCTAACTTTTTTGAGTCTGACCTGCGTCCCTTGCATGACGATTGTCCTGGACAAAGCGAAGGGTTTGTCCGTAATACTAGCGCTTCTGACTATCTCTCCAGTTCCGTAGCGGGTTCCCCCCCTTATGCCCCAGGGGCTAATGGCAACAACCAACGACCTAGAATCGGGGTTTTTGATAGTGGGCTCGGGGGCCTGACTGTCTTGCGAGAACTCTACCGTCAGCTTCCCCAAGAATCCATTCTTTATTTTGGGGATACTGCTCGTCTTCCTTATGGCACCCGCTCTCAAGCAGAAATTGTTCAATTTGTGCGCGAGATTCTCTACTGGATGATGACCCAGAATATCAAAATGGTCATCATGGCCTGCAACACCAGTTCCGCGCTGGCCCTGGAAATGGTGCAAGCAGAGTTTCCAGTACCGATGTTGGGCGTCATTTTACCGGGCGCTCGCGCAGCGGTCAGTCAAGGTCGCCGCATTGGGGTGATTGCGACCCCAGCAACGGCAGCTAGTAATGCTTATCGGCGTGCGATTCAAGAAATGAATCCAGAGTCACGGGTTTGGCAAGTGGGTTGTCCGGAGTTCGTGCCTTTAATTGAAGGGAACCTGATCAATGACCCTTATACGATGGAGGTGGCCCGGGAATATTTAGCCCCTCTACAAGAGCAGCAAATCGATACGTTGGTTTATGGCTGCACCCACTATCCCCTTTTAGCTCCAGTTTTTAAGAGTATTTTGCCAAGTTCAGTCCAATTGGTGGATCCCGCTGTTCATGTGGTGACAGCAGCCGCCCGCGAGTTGGAGATGTTAGGGCTAAGAGAGACTCGTCCGGCACTCCCGACTCGATTTACGGTGAGCGGTTGTGCTCAAGAGTTTGCGCAACGGGCGGTGCCCTTACTGGGATGTACTCCCGTGGTGGAAAAGGTGTGTTTACCTATGTTAGAAGCTCAACCTTTGCCAGTCGAACCTTGAGCCATTTGCTGTTCCCAATTCTGGTGAGCATCAAGGTGAGTTTGTGCCCAATGGAGATTGGGTTTGGGCCGCCTGGGTTTATAAATTTGGGGTTTCTGGCGCTTGGGCTCTGGTGTTTCAATGAGGCGATCGCCCCAGGGTTCTTTATCTTAATCGTAAAGGATGGGGACTTTGGGAATAATTATTGGAGTCGAAAGCGATCGCCACTTCATTGGAGGGCGATCGCTCTGCTAACAAAATATTGCTCCTGCATCTGAATCCCGCAGGAACATAGTTTCAAGGTCTCGAACTGGACCCTTTGGCGTGTCGCCCTGCCAAACTCAACAGCAAATAAATGGTTAACAAATAACCGGTTGCCAGAACGGGAATAATCAGAGGCATATCAGTGTAAGTCATAGTACGGCCAGAAATGAAAGCGCAGGAGTCGTCAAGGAAAATAGTCATAGGAATTTTGTCAGCACTTTCAAGCAGAATTTGCTTCAAAATACTGGCATGGCCCTAGTAGGACCGATATAGTCGCTCGGAAAAAACCCCTTCCTCAATCTTATGGAACTATCCAGGACTTCCCCAACCCTTTGGGTTACTGCTGCAACCTTCAATGGCAGGAATACATCCGGTCCAAAAGATCTCTATCGTTCTGGGTTTTCTACGCAGCCCAGACAACCCGAGTTCGAGTCCGAGCCCATGAAACAGTGTGAATGGGAGTGGTGAGAGCCAAACCCCATACCATTGGTCTTGTGGTCACCGAGAAAAACCCACTCTAGGTTTTTCCAGGTTCTGGCTACTCCTTGCTTTCCCAAAGCCACAAGCGGCTAGGGAGCGAACGAAACACAAGAAGCGATCATCAAAGAAAATTCAGACTGAAAGCCACCCGCTTTGAGTTTACTGAGCGTAACCCACTCTGGGTTTTTTTCTCATCCAATTATCTAATCTACATCCCTATTGCCAAGTGACCTAGGAGAAGCTCTGATCGATAGATCAGTCCCCCAGCTAACAATCTGTTACTTGAGCATTATTTTCGGAGGCAAACCACATTAGGTAGCGTTGCTACGCTTATGGATTGAATCTTTAAATTCTTACTTTCTACCCTAACACAAGCGGGTTAAGTTTTCCAGGGTTTTTGCAACTTTATTTAACAATTCGTTAGAAATAGGCTAAGACATCGGTCCGATGAGCTTTTCAGGATATTTTTATGAGAAAAGTGTCGGATCGGGAGAGGCTTCGCTTAGAATATATGTAAAATTTCGTAACTTTACGTCTGAGTCGGCCTATCCATGACCTCAACCACCTCCCTATTTTCCCCGGTTGAAGCAGACCTGCGGTTGTTAACCGAGAACCTGAAACAGCTAGTTGGTGCCCGTCACCCCATTTTGTTCGCTGCGGCGGAGTACCTTTTTGGGGCCAAGGGAAAACGGATGAGGCCAGCAATCGTGCTGTTGCTCTCGCGGGCCTTGGCACCCGATGGAGAGATCACCCCTCGTCATCGCCGATTAGCAGAAATCACGGAAATGATCCACACTGCCAGCTTAGTCCATGATGATGTTGTGGACGAATCGGAACTCCGCCGAGGAGTGCCGACGGTTCATAGTCGATTTGGCAATCGTGTAGCGGTGTTAGCCGGGGATTTCTTATTTGCTCAATCGAGCTGGTATTTAGCCAATTTAGATAACTTAGAAGTCGTCAAATTGCTTTCGGAAGTGATTATGAATCTAGCCGAGGGAGAGATTCAGCAAGGGCTGAATCGATTTGACAGCAGCTTAGGGATTGAAGCTTACCTAGAAAAAAGCTACTATAAAACCGCTTCCTTAATTGCCAACAGTTCTAAAGCAGCGGGTATATTAAGTGAGGTAGATGAAGAGTTGGCCGAAAATTTCTATCAATATGGACGCCAGATTGGTCTCGCGTTTCAAATTGTGGATGATATCTTAGACTTCACGGGGTCAACCGATGTTTTGGGAAAAAATGCGGGTTCGGACCTCAGCAGCGGCAATCTGACGGCACCGACGTTATATGCGTTGGAAGAGAAACCCTATTTAGAGGTTTTAATTGAGCGGGAGTTTGCCGAAGATGAGGATTTAGCTGAGGCGATCGCCTTGATTAAAGACTCTAATGGTATCCCTCGTGCCCGGGAATTGGCTGCGTTCCATGCTCGGGATGCGGTTAAACACTTAGAGGGGCTGCCCCCGGGGGAATGTCATCAAGCCTTGGTAAATTTAGCGGATTATGTCCTGAGTCGCTTGTATTAGCAAGGAGCGTTCAGCCGGTCGGTTGGATCCTTATGTAGCCCAATCGCACCGAAGATGAACCGAAGATGAGCCGTTAACAATCTGTGGAGAGTGTTGAGGGTTCTGAGGCGATCGCAGTCGATGGCTCTAATCTTCAGTGGGCGCGATCGCGCTTAACCCTTTTTCCGGAAATTGCGATCGTGATTTAAAGTTGCTCCATTTCCCGCCGCCATTTCGGAACCTCTACTACGGCAGTGGGACCGAAAACTACGCGCAAACGAGGAAGTTTACCCCCCTGGATCAAGCGCTTAGGCCCGTGACTGAATCAACCCGGAGCGTTTTTCTGGAATATTTCCATCCCATTGATGGAAATATTCACCCGACAACCGATCTAACAAAGCGGTTGCCGGGTTAATTAGAGTGCTAAACAGAACGAAAACCTGACCAAGGGCCAATCCAATTCCCCTGACCATTCTAGTCAGTTGGATGAACTCTTTGCCCTCTGGCTATTTCTCCAGACTGTTCAGGGGAGAGTTGCAAAGGGCTAACACGACCCAACCGGGACTCCCCCCGGCTCCGAATTAAGCAATATCCGGCGGGACCGGGCGAGATTTCAGGGGATTGAACTCGGGTTGCAGATGTTGTTGTAACTGCGCCTGAATCAGGGTTTGAAGGTCCTGACGGCGGACCTCCGTCCCGGCGGAAACATCTCCTGATTTTTCAAAAAAAACCACACTATCGAGGGTATCAATTGCCACCATCTGAAATAAAATATGAATGACTGGGACCGGCACCGCAACTGCTTGTGAATCCTTGGGAGCATAAGCACCATTGCTGGCGTCCTTAACTGAAGGAAAAGCATAAATTACCTGTTTCTCAAGATCCGGTTGAGCGCGATTGCGTAACGCCGTCACCATCCAACGTTGATTAAGAGTTTGCAGGATATAATACTGGGAATGGCGCAATTGCAAAGCCAGTTGCTTCAACGCTGGCGCGATCGCAGCCACGATACCAGGAGTTTGACCATCTTGGGGTGCATTGTCAATCAGAAGCTGAACTTGTCGATCTAAATTCATTGTTAAATAGGTCGAGCTTTCTATCATCCATTTAAGTTTAGCTGTAGTCATCCCTAGCTGGAACTAGGGGGTTGATACTTATAAAACCACCATGATGGGAAAAATCGAGGGTCGCGTGGAAGAAGATATTTTTCAACTTCTATTTACACAACTCCAGCAAAATACCCGTTCTTCTGACAATAAATGTCGAGAAGTTGCCGCTCGCATTGCAGCAGAAGTTAACCGGATTTGCCAAGAAAGTCAAAGAATTAAAGCATCAGGAGAAGAAGAAAAATGGAGAGTTACTTTATCTCGACATCGCTTACAGCAATGTTTGTTTTATTATAATTTTGGGGCGCGAGGGGGAAGAGTGGAATTACACAGTACCCTCAGTGCGATGGTTTATCGCTACATTACGCCGCCTCAAATCCAATCGAGTTATCAAGCTCGCTTGAACTTAATCGAAGATTTTCTACAAGGATTTTATGTAGAATCTTTAAATGCATTTCGACGGGAAGCACAACTGGAGGGGACCTTTTCCCCAACGACCTTGTTAGAACTGTCGGAATATATGGCATTTACTGAACGGTATGCGAAACGGCGGATTCCACTCTCGGGAGGGCGATCGCAACAACTGCTAATTTTGCGAGCACAAACCTTTTCCCAACAGCAACCGCCAGAAACCACCGTCGATATGGAACAGGCTGCCGAAGGGTCTTCCCTAGACTCAGACCAAACCTGGAATGACTCTTCCGTGCAGCAAGTGCGAAATGCGATGGTTGATCGCGATCTCGAACCGGCTGATGATTCCTTGCGCGAAACCGTCATCAAAGAAGTGCTGGCTTACCTGCAAGAGAGGGGACAAAATGACTGTGCTGACTATTTTATTTTGCGATTGCAAGATTTACCCACCAATGAAATCGAAGAAATTTTAGGCGTGACTCCCAGGCAGCGGGATTACTTACAGCAGCGCTTTAAATATCATTTAATTCGATTTGCCCTCTCTCACCGCTGGGAACTGGTCCATGAATGGTTAGAAGCCGATTTAGAGCGAAACTTGGGGTTAACTCCGGAACGGTGGCAACAATTTCAAGACAGCCTAGAAGCTCCCCAACGGAAATTACTCCAATTAAAGCAACAAGGCGCAAAAGA
The DNA here is from genome assembly GCA_965650385.1 of uncultured Oscillatoriaceae bacterium. Taxonomy (GTDB): domain Bacteria; phylum Cyanobacteriota; class Cyanobacteriia; order Cyanobacteriales; family Laspinemataceae; genus Laspinema. Next base: position 39,481 of record CBFGOM010000009.1, on the reverse strand, counting down.
TTCAGACATTGCCAAACTCTTAGAATGTACAGTGAACCAAGTGCAGAAACGGTGGTTTAGACTACTAGAAGCCGCATGGCATCTTCGCAACGAGCGTGATTCCGGAAATAATGCATCTACAGATGAATAGGGGGGTAAGACATGGATAGGGACGAGCAAGTTTTTCAAAACCTTGCCAACTCAGAGGCAATTCAAGAGCGAATTCTCGGGTGGCTGTTCCAACTCTCTGAGCCAGACCCGATGCCGCAAATGGAAGAGCTAACCAGTCCGGAAACACCTCCGGAAGCAGACTTCACTACCTGTTTAGATCAGAATACCTTAGACCCTCTCGATTCTGAAGCCATCGAGCGATCGCCCTTAATCGCAGGTGAATCAGAAGCAGGGTTGAGCGAACTGGACGAGGGTGTGAGGCTCAAAGGAGAGCGACCACTTAAACCAGGAGAGATACCTGCCGTGCAAGACCGTTTTTACACACTTGTGAAACGCCGATTGGAAACAGAAATTCAACATCATCCCCCCCTGTTTCCTTGGGAAAATGAACTGTTGGATTATGAACCTGATTATTTAGATTTTCCGGAAGAGAAAAAAGTTCCGGCGTTCGATTGGTTGACTCAGTTGCCCTTATTGAGTTTGCCAGTTACGCTCCCGGCGACTATCCTCACTCAACTGTTAGAAGAATGCCGAGTTCTGATCCAATCTTCCTTGCAAGATGGCGCTAAATTAGTCCGTGCCGTAGAAGGATTATTTCCCGATCGCCGTCCTCAACTGCACCAGTTAGCCGGATGGGCCCTGGCGATGTCTCCCACCCGGGGCTCCAGTGCAGAGGCGATCAATCCCCTAACCAGTGGAACCGTTGATTTTCCCCCCACCTACGAGGGAGCCAGCACGGATCAGCAAATGGTTCTCTGCTTACTGGCTGCCCGAGAAATTATGGGGACCTTGACTTTAAGTGTCAGTGCCTCGGGAGGACCCGTCGAACGACAATGGCTCACCAGTGCGGGAATGTTGAGCATTCGGGTGGAATGCGTGGGAACACCGAATCACGACCCTTTAAAAGAGACTCAATCCGTAGGCTGTCTACGAGTTCGGGGTGAACTCCCCTCCGGGGGGACCTTACAACTGCGTGGGGGTGAGGCTCAATCTACCACCTCTCGTCCGAATGCCGGATGTTTGCACGTTGAATTGTTTGAACCCCGACCCGACTGCTCTTATTTATTAGAAGTGCGTTTCCATAACGAATACCATAACGCCCTGACCTTTGTCGTGCGTCTGTCCTAGAAGTGAAGCCGGAAGCATTCATCCGTTCTATAGAGTAAATTAGGAAGGAATAAAGACACTCTGTCGCTCTTTTATCCTTCATCACTATGTTTAACTCGTCAGGGATTCGGCATCTGTCCCTTATTCCCATCTGGCGCAGGATCCGACAGCAAATCGAGTCAAGTAAACCTCCGACTCCAGAGGACTCGTTGATCCTGCGGGTGCTGGTGCAGGCCCTTGTAGTCGTTGGGATTATTGCAACGGATGTGGCGGCAGGGACAACGATGAGCCTTTGGGCAGTCCCCTTGAGTATTCTGGGAGCCACCTGGAGTTGGTATCGCCGCCGCGATCGCAATATTGCCCTTAAATTTTTGCTGGCAATTGGGATGCTTGTGTCCCTTGGTGCGTTTTTTGGGCGCTTAATTGAGGCACTCAACGATACCCGTGTGGTTCTGGCTGAACTCTTGATTCAAGTTCAGATTCTCCATAGTTTTGACCTCCCCCGACGCTCAGATTTGGGCTATTCGATGGTCATCGGATTGATCCTGTTGGGGGTAGCAGGAACTGTCAGCCAGACCTTAGCCTTTGCCCCGTTATTATTAATCTTTTTGGCGATCGCCTTACCTACTCTAGTCTTAGATTATCGATCGCGCCTGGGACTGAAACCGGAGAAACGTCCCACCGGACCCCGGAAAAAAAAGAAAATCGACTATTCCCAACTGAGTTTTTACGGTCTCCTGTTTGCGCTGGTTCTGGCGATTGGACTCGTCATTTTTGCCGTCATGCCGCGCTTTCCTGGCTATCAATTACAGACCTTTCCCGTGAGTTCTCCCATTGAAATTCCCGGAGATTTAGATGGCCGTCAAATTGTCAATCCGGGCTATGGCAATGGCGAAGGAGACGGAAGCGGTGGAGATGGCACCGATGGTCCCGGAGAGATTGATGATACTTTTTATTATGGCTTCAATAACCGGATGAACCAAAATCTCCGGGGCGAAATGAAACCCAAAGTTGTGATGCGGGTGCGATCGCAAACGGAGGGATTTTGGCGCGTCTTAGCGTTTGACCGATATACAGGCAAAGGCTGGGAAATTGGTCGCAATGAAGAGGCAATCACCCTACGTCGTCCCAGTTGGTCCTATCAATTTCAGGTTCCCATCGACCGGACCCGACTCGGGAGAACTGAGGAGATCGTTCAAAGTTATACGGCAGTTTCGGATTTACCGAATATTATTCCGGCCCTGTATGAGCCGAAAGCACTTTATTTTCCCACGGAACAGGTGACGTTCGATACGGAAGGCAGTCTGCGATCGCCCTTGGGTTTGGTGGAAGGACTAACTTACACGGTGATTTCAGAAGTTCCGTACCGCGATCGCACCGCCCTTTCTAACGCCCCCACAACCTATCCAAAGGCGATTCGCAATTATTATTTGCAAGTCCCTCCAGAAATCAGCGATCGCGTGCGCCAACATACGGAGAAAATTTTAGCAGGCGCACCCAATCCTTTACCCTCCCCCTACGAAAAAGCCCTTTACCTGGCTCAATATCTCAAACAAAACTACAGCATTCCCAACGACCCCTTTGGTCTGCCTTTTTTAGGACCCGAGGATGATTTGGTTGAGACGTTTCTGTTCCAGCAACAGGGAGGCTATCCGGACCACTTCTCCACTGTTTATACGGTGATGTTGCGTTCCATTGGAATTCCCTCCCGGTTAGTCGTCGGGTTTGCACCGGGTGAGTTTAATCCCTTTACCGGACTTTATGTGGTTCGCAATACCGATGCTTATGCCATGACGGAGGTGTATTTTCCTGAATATGGGTGGTTTGCCTTTGATCCAATTCCTGGTCATGAAATCATTCCCCCATCCATTCAAGAATATCAACCCTTTAGTGTGTTGCGGATGTTGTGGCGGTGGGTTGCCGGGTGGCTGCCTTCTCCGGTGACGGGATTTTTGCAAGCCGTGTTTTCTATTCTCGGCGGTTGGCTGGTGGGTAGTATCGTCTGGGTATTTCGGCTATTTACCAGCGGCTGGGTAGGACTATTTGCGGGTTCAATTTTACTGACGGGGTTGGCATTTCTAGCCTGGTTAGCTTGGAACGGTTTCCGACAGTGGCGTTATCGTCGCTTCTTAGCCAAAATGCCCCCAGTAGCACGACTATATCAGCAAATGCTCGATACTCTAGGACGTCAGGGATATCGCAAACATCCGGCACAAACTCCCTTCGAGTATGCGCGAGAGTTGCACCAACATCAACCTCAGACGGATGCCTCTGTAGTCGATGAAATTTCTCACGCTTATGTGAGTTGGCGGTATGGGGGCAGTCAACCGAATCTTCCTGTTCTTCAGCAACGGTTAGAGGAGTTGAAAAAGCGATCGCAACTCCGGCGAAAGTAGGACAGATTGGATTGAGATCAGTGAGGGCGAAAACCTGGGTTTTGTTTAACAATAAACGGTGACGTCCTCACCACATTCATCCGCTAAATAACATAATGCGCGGAAGCGCAGCCCTACAAACTGCTCATAAAAGGGGTTAAGTTTACACAGGGGCGGAATGTGAAATAAGACGCGACCCCAGAGTTTGATATCCCGTTCAAATGGACATTGGGAGGGAATCAATTTACACAAGCTATGGGCCATTTGGCGATCGCGAATTTCTAGGCGATCGAGCCACTGTTTAAGTGGGCCTAATGGCTGTAAAAATTGCCGGTGTGGAGGCGTGGGAACTTTAGAGTGATGGCTTTCTCGGGTCGCTTTGTCAGAAAGCTCTATCCAAGTGATGCGAATTAGATACTGTATGGTATAATCTAATACATTCATCTGGTTTCCTCTGTTGTTACGAGTGGGTGCTAACTCAGCACTTGCCTGGACATTACAGCCTCTTATGGGGTCAACCCGGATGGCTCTAAATCTAATGACTGCTCCGCAAGAGGTTTAGGTTTCCTAAGCGGGTGGTCAAATGCGGACGAATCGTTCTACTGTTTGGATCTTCTCCAGTTTTTTTGAAAATGGAACGGACTCCTATCACGGGAATGAATAATCCCTATCACTGTTGGGTTGCGATCGCGATCGCGCTCATTTCGGCTTTTTTGTTCTAGCCTAACTTCCTGGGCTACTCTAAATTAGGAATAAGCCCTAAAAACTGAATCCCTCTCAACTCCCAAATGGCTGATTGTCCGGATCAAATTTGGGAATTCCCCTAAGTTTGACTCAAGCCTACTGGACCTCTATCGGGAGTCTTCTCGAATTAAATACCCCATCAACCTGGGCGGGAGAAAATCACCGCTATCTGCTCAAACTTATTTCAATGCAGTCTATCAACAAATTCAGGCAATTTGTGGCCTCTTACATGGATTTTTAATATAAAAATCCATGTAATTGTTGAGGGAATAGTCTTAAGAAAAACCCACAATCAATAAGGGTTAAAATAGACTCACTTAACTCAAATCATAGCCAGTAAATGGGTAGAGTCTTAGACCATCATCCAAGCTCAAAAGACAGCAAGTAGAGCTAAATTAGAATACCCAGATTTGGGCACAAAGGAATAGCCCGCCAATTTTATAAGATCCACCCTAAGAATGATGAAAAAATTCAGGGAAACCGGGGAAAATAAAAACTAGAGTTCTGGCCGCATTCAGAAGTCAGCCGAAAGCCCGGTGATGCCTTCAGAGGCTGATTGTATTTCTGAAAAAATTCCCCAATAAGGCATCGGTTTAGTAACTTTTAGACAAAAAGCAATCAATGCCAACTTTATGAAGACGGTTAACTTGTTTATTTTACGAACAATGGGAGTTTTTGCAGTGGGGGGACTTTTAGTGGGGTTCATGCCTCTTGCTACACCGGGTCCCAAAAATGTGATGAACCCAGGAGACTCAATCGAGTCACAACCTGGAAAATTAACGGGTTATGTCGAAATACTATTTACGGAACCCGGAGACCCCTGCATCCAGAGTCAAGAAAGATATCTCCATCCCGGGACAAAAGTGATCATTCAAAATAGCGATCGCCAGCCGATCGCGACAGGAGTGTTAGGGACAGGGACCCCGCAACCTTTACAAGCTGGTTTTTCTAAAATGACTTGTAAGTTTCCTCTGGTTGTAGAAAATATTCCGGAGCTTCAGAACTATGTTATTAAGTTAGAAGGGGGGGAAGAATTTCTTTATTCTCGCAAGCAGTTTGAGCAGAAAAACTGGCAGGTAGAATTAACTCTGTTTAGATAATATTCAGCCAGATGTCGGGTCAAATTTCAGGGGTTTTGTCTATCCCTGGGAAATTGCGATCGCGATCGCAATCTCCTAGGGATAATCTTCACATCAGGGTCAAACGACGATCGCTTTTTACAGAAACAAATTAATTTATAGTAAGAAGAGATATCCGAATTGATCCTCGAAGGTAAAATCAGCATGAACCCAGAAGATTCACCCCAAGTTGATAACCAAGACGATAAATCCTCGTCTCCTAGAGACCCAGAATCAAACTTAGGGCCAGGCCAGTTAGAATCAGTGGAAGAACTGAATGCCATTGCTAAAGCGCTGATGGTAAATCTCCTGTGGTCTCAAGTGGGGCTAATGGATGAGAAAAATCCCTAAGTTTTTATTTACTCCAGAAAAATCCAGGGCATCGATACAGGAGTATTTAAAAACCTCAGAATTCCAGTTCGATATCGATACACGACTCAATTCATCCAGAAATTAGAGTTTGTAAAAACGCGATTAACGCAATTTGTTGATCGCGTTTTTTTTAGAAGGTCCATAAAATTGGGGCAATTGCTGGACAGACTTGCTTCCAACCACGCTTGTTTATTTTTGTAATTTTCCTCCTTCAAAAGGCCCAATAACTGTAGGGTTAGGTCGCGTAATTCTCAACTGCCAGAATGCTTTGATGACCGCCATAAATTCTCGAAAAGTGTAGTAAGTCATCGAATTGGTCTGAAAAATTCCCCAATCGGGAGTTCCTAACCCGACTGCCTTAATTCCCATCTGACGACCTGTATAAACGGCCCGGGGGAGATGATAGCGTTGGGTAATTAAAACCGCCTGTTCAATGCCAAACAGGCTTTTAGCGCGGTAACAACTATCATAAGTGTTCAATCCGGCGGGATCAAGAAGAATATCAATAATAGGAACCCCCTGTTTTTCTGCATAGGAGGACATTGCTTGAACTTCATCATAATCAGGATAGAAGTTGTCCCCCGTCATCAAAATCTTCTGAATGCGACCGAGTTTATACAAATTGATCGCAGCTTGAACGCGATCGGCCAGCATTGGGGTGGGAGTCCCATCATCCCAAACCCCGGCCCCAAAAACAATGGCAATCGGTTGGGGGGGAACTAGTTCAATTTCTCGATAGCGATCGCTGTAAGTCACTGCATAAACGTAGGCATTCAATCCCAAGGGAATGACGAGGGTAGTCAGACCCAAGATTAACAGTAAAAAAGGCCAGTTCATAACATCCAAGAAACCTACTATAAATTCCATTTTACAGATTCAAAAAAAGTATATTTAAAGACAAAAATTCGAGCTTACTTAAAAATATTATATTTATTTTAGCCATTTTTATGATAAAAATATAAATTTTCTAAGGGGGTTTACTCTAAATTTAAAAGATAAAATATTGGGTTAAAGATTCCGGGATTGAGAGTATTTCAGAACCTTTAACCTTGACAAATATTAAGTGATTTCATCGGGATTGATGCCCAGTTCTTGCAGCTTTTGCCGCAAGATAGCGCTACGCTGACGTTCGGCATCAACTTGAGCGATCGCCTCCTGGGCACGAGCACGTTCGGTATCCACGACCAATAAAGCTTTGGATTCCGCTTCCTCTGGCGTCAGAACCAGTTGCCCTTCTGGGGTAAAAAACCGCAGCTTTTCATCTAAAATACCTAAATAAAGCTGCAATTGTTCACTCCAAAGCCAACCGTGATCATTGGGTTGAAGGGCTTGATATTCCCCGTTCATTAGGTGAAATCCCTGGAATTCTAAAGTATAGGGATCAAACCAAAAATAATCGGGAGTGCGCCAAACATCTTGATAAAGTTGTTTTTTTAAGCCCCGATCTGTATTGGCCGTGCTATCAGAGAGAATTTCGATAATAAAGTTAGGATATTTTCCTTCTTCTTCCCAGATAACCCAACTTTTTCGCTCCCGGCGTTCCGTATTCAAAACCACAAAGAAATCTGGGCCACGCATCTCTTCGGATTTGCGTTGGCGGGTACTGTAATAGACACTCATATTGGCCGCTACAAAAAAATCATTGCGATTTTTCCAAAACCTCTCTAAACAAGCCAGCAGCAGCAGCAGTTGTTTCAGGTGTCGATAACTTTCCAATGGCGGCTCCTCACTCCATAAATCGCCTGGGGGAAAGATAGGAATCTCCGAGGTTTGACTCTGTACCATATTGGTCTCCCCGTTCATCAGTATTTTTATTTAGTTTAGCAGATTTTTGGATAAACAACAGAGGGGGATAGAAAAAATCGTATTGCCTCAAAACTATAAAACTCTCAGCCCTTTAAAATCTGCCCTCTCTTGGGTTTGAATCTAAGGGAATGAAGTGGTTTTGTCGTAATAAATAATTTAGATAAATCATCTTTAAAGACTGGGATTAACTGGCTTACGGAGGGGAGGAAATTAGGTAATGTCAGGCTAAAAATTGACTTAAGCTTTACAGTTCAATCAAATTTATCCCCCTGGAATTACGGTTAATCGGGGGATAGGATTGACTAGTTTATTACTGAAAGATGCACACTCAGAAATTTTGAACAACTCTGGTATAATACCTGCTGTATAGGGAAGGGAGTGGTTAGGCTCCTGAGTAGAGGGTGATAATTTCCCGATATTAATCAGCAGGACTTTCATGCTAATTCCTAAACGTTTGTTTATCTTTTTCCTCTGTTTCCTCTAATATTACATCTTCACGGAGTGTACTCAGCGTCTGTTTCAATCTAAAACTCAATGATCTCTCTTCGCCTGTTTTTTACTCAACATCAATTTCACCGGAGAGTAATTTAGCCAAGAGTAACTCCCGGGTAAACTTGAGGTTAGTCGTTTTGGCTTGTAATATTTCGATTTGCCGACAGAGAGGATCGAGGGTTTCGATAAACTGACGATGGGTAGAGGGGTCAGGAATGGCGATCGGTAGTTGTCGAAACCAGCCGAGATTGATTTCGCGGTACATTAACCCGGATGCCAAGTTAAAAATGCGATCGCGGTTTTCCTTTATCCAAAAATATAAATAGTAAGCTGATAACTGCTCATTGGGGATACAAGTGATAAATCCTTGATTAGTACAAGCAGTGGTGGTATTAATTGCCACAACCCCAATCGTTGCCCGAGATGTCATCATTACTGAATAGGGGGGGAAAGTGCGAATTTTACTGCGTTGTCGTCCTAATTCGGTAATTTTGTGAGTAGACCCCGAAACATACATGGTTCCCGCTGTGGTTAAATCGGTGGTTCTATACCAAACTAATGTTCCATTAGCCCAGTATTCAGGCTTTTTCTTGGCTGGGGTATCGCCGCTAATGGTTTCGATCGCCTCTCCTATCGGTGCGATCGCCCATCCCACGGGGAACAATTCCTGGCCGGTCACTTGCTGTTCTTCCGGCGTTGCTTCCCGCCATTCCAAATTAGGAATCCGCCCTTTCACAAACCACTCGTGATAGATACTTTGCGCCATCTGTTCCAGTAGCTTAATCCGCTGTTGGTTGTTAGAAATTAAATCATCATAATCCGTCAAAATGGCTGCGATTTTTTGTTGTCTACCCAAATCTGGATAGGCGATCGGCATTCCTTTCAAGGCATTCAAACTGATATAACACTGAACAACTCCAGCCTTCCTAGCCTGTAACGCATTTTGAAAAATGGGACTTTTCACCCAATAATAAAGATAGGGAGACCAGAGAAGAGTCTGATTTGGTCTTAAAATAGCCAAACTGCTAGAAATTCCAAATAAATCTCCGGGTTGGACTAAATAGGGTTCTCCAATACTGCCAATAATCCCCAATAAAATATCCCCAGCTTCCGGCTTGCGAATTGACTGGGTACTCTTACAGAAATAGCGGTCAAAATCCGCTTCTGAGATACAGTCAACCTTAGACAGTTTTAACCGTCCTGGCTTAATATTTTTAGCGGTTAAGTAGAGGATGCCCTCCTCTTGTCTTTTAATTTTGGCATGAGTGCCATCTCCAACGAGACAAAGTTTTCCAATTGTTTTTTGGGTCCAATTATTTACCTTATTCACAGTTTTACCTCAAAGGTAGAGGAACAGACTTGAGAATTCATGAGTCCGGAGTCCTGCACCCAAGAGCGGGATGAGGAAGGCATGAAATCATTGGCTTGTTTGGTCATTCTCTTTTACCTTTAATAAACTATGAATAGTTTTAGAAATTCGCTCTTCTAGTTCTCTGGCCCCCACCGTAAGTGTCTCGAATTCGTCATTCAGGTCTTGTAATTTTTCATAAAAATCAACTTCATCTTCGGGTTTAGGGGCTATCCCCACATATCGCCCCGGATTTAAGCTATAAGCTTGTTCTGCAATTTCTGAGATGACGGCAATCCGACACAAACCGGGAACATCCCGATAGATATTGTCCGGAAATGTTTCCTCCCAATTCGGTAAAGTTCCATAAGCAGGAACCGCCGAATTATAACGAGTATGTTCGGGTAAAGTTGTTACAGGTTCAACCAATTGTCCGCGATACATTCGGACAATATTCCCTAAAAATTGAATTTGTTCGTCGCTAAATTGACGGTGGGAACGGTAAACGTGCTGATAGAATTGACGAGCATCGATAAATAAGACTTTATCTTTGCGCGGGTTATTCACTTTATCTCGATCAAAGAACCAGAGGGTACAGGGTAAGCCTACACTATAGAAAAAGTGAGAACCGACAGCAACGATCGCCTCTAACACTCCTTCGTGAATTAGCTTTTTGCGAATTTCCAACTCCAAGCCCCGAGCATCACTGGCGGAATTTGCCATGACAAAACCCGCCCGCCCTTTAGTATTTAAGGCACTATAAAATAATTGAATCCACAAATAGTTAGCATTGTCAACCCGGGGTAAGCCCAAGGGAAATCGGGGGTCATCTTTGATTTTTTCTTTGTCTACTTTATCTACATTAAATGGCGGGTTTGCCATAACAAAATCGAATTGCCCTACACAATGATGACTGTCTTCATAATAGGTATTGCTTTGGCGAATATCTCCAGTGAGTCCGTGGATAGCAAGGTTCATCAAGCAGAGGCGAACATTGTCGGCAATTTTTTCTTGCCCATAAATCCCGATTTCAGTGCTAGGATTTTTCTGTAGTTTTTCGACAAATGAGGCACTTTGAACAAACATTCCCCCACTGCCGCAAGCCGGGTCAAAAATTCGCCCATGATAGGGTTCGATAATTTCAACAATCAGCTTGACTAAAGATGTAGGGGTAAAGAATTCACCGCCTTTTTGTCCTTCACTCATGGCAAAATTGCTGAGGAAGTATTCATAAATTCTCCCAAACGCATCTCCTTCGATATCTAAGGCGATGGTATGAAAGTCCGTCAGCAGTTGCCGAAGGATTTCGTTACTCAGACGGTGGTAAGTTTTGGGGAGGATATTTTTCAAAGCGGGGTTTTCCGCTTCGATCGCCCGCATCGCACTATTGATTTCTTCCCCGAGATTGGCTTCTAACGGACGATTCAGCAGCGACTCAAACCGCGCCTGGAGGGGAACGGATAAGACTCGTTCCCGTTCAGAGATCGGGCGATCGCTTGTGTGATTACGCTGTAAGGCTTGTGTAAACTTATAGTCCGCATAGCGCAGGAAGATTAAACCGAGTACCGGCAGCGAATATTCCGACGGTTTGAGTTTGGAATTGGCACGCAATCGATCCGCTGCGTCCCATAAGCGTTTTTCAAGTTGATAGTAGTCTGGCATCTGTGAGTTTTCCCCTATCTGTGAATGATATTTGACAGCGTAGACTTGGGTCGCCTCCCTCCATAGGATGTTGACAGAACTTTTATTGTATGGTAACTATGGCCCGGAGTCTAATAATTTTTTCAACAAAAAACCCTAGGGCCCTAGAAAGGTGGCGCGATCGCCACAAAGCCTCTGCGGATCTGCGTAATTTACGGAAGGCTTGACCCAGAGGGATTTTGTAGGCTTGTTCAGGGAATTACGGCAGATATCCATGCCTTCTGTCTCTGAAGCAGGGTTCAGTAAAATGGGTAACCCAATTCCAAGGGTCCACCTCCGGGGGGCCTTGCAATCCCGGCCTAGGTGATCAAGCTGATGAGACCTGGCATGGGGTATCCGTTGCGACAAATGAGCTTAATATGAGGTTGGAGTCTGAACACACAGAACTGACCGATGGCGGTGTGACTCATTAAATCTGCTTAGGGCCTCGGTACAGTAGAGCGAAGACGACCCGGTTTCTTGTCCCAATTTGTCTCATACGGTACCCACCTCATAGGTTCTGTATTGACTCTTTATTACCCGTTCCCACAATTTAAGCTAGATTTTCTATGAGGCTTTACTAAACGTGAGAAAAAAGCCAGAAAGCTCAGGTGTGGTTTGCGCTTGCGGGAAAAATTGGAAATCGATGACTCATCCAGGCAAAACAGGGGAGTAGTGAGGGTCAAGAGGCTTTAACAACTGCATAAGGTATAACCGAATAGGGGGATAGGGTAAAACAAAGGTCAAAAAAGTGGAGATAAAGACCGATCGCTCCGATTAATTTTGTAAATAGTAACCATAATTACTGCTGATAGAGGTAACCATCCAGTAGGGTGGACTTGTTGTGGCGGTGCAGTTTTTAAAGAGTAACTTCTCTGACGACTATAAGGGGGTTGACTACCAATGGCAGTTAGTCCTAGAAAAGGTGAGGACTCTTTCATCCTGGACTTTTGTCTCTTGTGTTGGACCGTCATAAATTGTGTTTTAGAAAATCTCAGACAGTGCAGACAAACCCGGACAAAAATGGTTTACTAAAAAGGATGGATAGCGTTATGGTGAGAACGAGGCTTTAGATTTACTTGCTTTTCCAACGGTGGGCATTAACAGTGGCAAATGGCAACCTATCGGGACGGTTACGGCGATCGCTTGTGGTTTATACGGCATTGGGGATGCTCTCCATCGGTGCACTCATTTCTATCGTCAGTATCGGATTCCTATATCATCATCTCAACCAGGACCGACAACAACAGGTCTTTTTAGTAGCCCAAACGAAAAGTCAAGCCCTAGAGCAATATTTCTGGCAGGTGAGGGCGATCGCTGAACAGCTTTCCCGCCGCAAAACCCTTACAACCTCAAGTCAATCCCTGGGGGTTGACTTAACAAAGGGGTTGCAGTTGAGTTCCCCCCTGTTGGTAGATATTCTCCAACCTGCGCCCAAAATAGCGGGGATCACGCGCCTCGATCGCCAAGGTGAGGTCATGGTCCAAGTAGGAACCGAGATTCCACCGGCGTTGTGGCCGAAACCTGACCCGGATGCAGCAGAAGCGATCTCTTTCCAGCCGGTGCAAGTCGGTAACCCGTCTTATTTGCTCGTTACTGTGGCGAGAGTTAACGCGCCCTCCCCAGAACCCCAGGGAACGGATTTATTCTTATTCACTGTCTCGGAAATTGACCGAATTTTACAGGAGTTTGCCGCTGCGGGTCAATCCGTAGAAATTGCTTTAGCACGAGTCAACAATGCGCGGATCGATCGCCTGCTGCCGTTCCTCTCTTATACTCAGCAAGCGGGTTTGATGCCCCTTGGACCGAATACCAGACTTTTGGCCTTGCGGGACGAAACCATGACGGACCCGCGCAGTGTGCGATTCCCAAAGAATAGTCTTCCGGGTTCGGAAGCGATCGCCGTTGCACCGATTCGGCGCAGCAATTGGGTGGTTTTGTTACAACTTTCCTCCAATCATGTCGAAGCTGGGATTCACCAAATCCAGCTTTTAATCGCGATTACAGTGGTTTTATTACTCTTAGGCACGGGATTAATCGCACTTTTGCTTTATCCTCTCACGCGTCCGATTCTGATTCATGCCGATCAATTGGAAGAGCAACTGCAAGCGAATATGGCATCCTTGGAACGGGAACTGCAAGAACGGAAGCGGACTGAACGGCTGTTAGCCGCACACGCTCGGGAAAGTGCGGTAATTGCGGGGTTAGGACAGTGGGCACTCGCTGGGATGGAGGTGATGAGCCTGATTGAAGAAGCAGCCGAAGAAGTGCTTTATACTCTGGATAGCGATTGTTGTTGTTTGTGGGAATTGTTACCCGATCGCCAGGAATTGGAGTTAAAAGCAGGTGGGGGATGTTGTCAGGATGCGATCGGCTCGCTCAAGATGGGGGTAAATACAGAATCCCAAGTGGGTTATACTCTGTTAATGAATGAAGGGATTTTGTCCCCTAATTTCCATGAGGAAACTCGTTTTACGCCTTCTCCTTTTTTGTTGGAACGCGGGATCGTCAGTGGGATTACAGTGCTGGTACATGGACAAACGGAACCTTATGGCGTTTTGGCGGCCTATAGTACAGAACGCCATCAATTTGATTTAGAAGATTTGCACTTTTTACAAGCGATCGCCAATGTTTTAGCGGCGGCAATCGACCGACAGAAACGAGAACGCGCTTTATGTGAGAGTGAAGAACGGTATGCTTTAGCCGTTGCTGGAGCGAATGATGGATTGTGGGATTGGAATTTGATCACCAACCGGGTGTATTTTTCCCCACGATGGAAATCCCTGCTGGGGTATCAGGGGGAAAATGGGGAGAATATTGCTGAACCTCACTCACTTTACCGTCCAGAAGACTGGTTTAGCCGAGTTCATCCCGATGATCTCGACCCTTTGAAACAGGCGATCGCCGATCATCTTGCCGGAGTTACTCCGCACTTCACCAGTGAACATCGGATTTTAGATATTCAGGGTCATTATCGCTGGATGCTGTCTCGGGGTTTAGCCGTGCGCGATCAACAGGGAAACCCGTATCGCATGGCGGGTTCCCAAACCGACATCAGCGATCGCAAAGCCACAGAAGAAGCCAATATCCGTCTGGCAGCCTTTCCCAAATATAACCCCAGTCCCGTCCTCGCCTGCGATTTTCAAGGAGAAATTGTCTATGTCAATCCTGCCACAGAGCGAGTGTTAGAAGAATTACGCCTAGGACTGGCAACCGGATTTTTACCCAGGAATCATCGGGAACTGGTCGTCACCTCCCTCAAGCAGGGAAAATCGGGGTGGCAGGTAGAACGCTTCGTCCAGGATCGCCTCTTTTATTGGTTGTATCACCCGATTCCCTCCCTAAATATAGTGCATATTCATGTTATGGACATCACTGAGCGCCAAAATGCTCAAGATACATTGCGTCATGAAGCCCTGCACGATAGTCTCACTGGGTTGCCCAATCGAGCCTTTTTCCTAAATCGCCTCACTTCCGCCTTAACTCGGGCCAAAGTTCAGCTTGATTATCAGTTTGCCGTAATTTTTCTGGATTTAGACCGCTTTAAAGTGGTCAATGACAGTTTAGGCCATTTTATTGGGGATTGCCTCCTCGTCGCTTTGGCAAAACGCCTGCAAAATTGTGTGGGTTCCGGGGATATTCTCGCTCGGTTTGGGGGGGATGAATTTACGATTTTAGTGGAACATATCCCGGATATTCAATCAGCAATTACGGTAGCTGAAAAAATTCAAACTGAGCTGATTTCTCCTTTTAATCTCAAAGGGTATGAAGTTTTTACCTCAGCGAGTATGGGGATTGCCCCTAGCACTCTAGCCTATGATCAGCCTGAAGAATTACTCCGGGATGCGGATATTGCCATGTATCGCGCCAAAGCCCGAGGCAAAGCGCGGTATGAAGTATTTGACAGTAAAATGTTAGAAAATGCGGTCGCTCAATTAAACTTAGAAAACGATTTGCGGCGTTCTATTTTGAAAAATAGTGACTTGCCCCTCACCACTCCTACACTCCCCTCAGAATTTCTTCCCACAAAACTCACCCAACCTGATTCTCCTGCGGGTATTCCTTGGGATTCGAGTGTAGAGGAAAAAGCAGACAATCAGCCCTATTTAGAAGCAGCGGAATTCTTGCTTCATTATCAACCGATTGTGGCGTTAGATACAGGGTTACTCTCCGGATTTGAAGCCTTAGTGCGCTGGCAACATCCGGAACGTGGGTTAGTGTTTCCCGGAGAATTTATCCCGGTGGCAGAAGAAACGGGGTTGATTTTACCATTGGGAGAATGGGTATTGCGGGAAGCTTGTCTGCAAATGCAACAGTGGCATCAACAATTTAAGACAGCAGAACCCTTGAGTATTAGTGTGAATTTGTCGGGACAACAGTTGGGACAACCGGATTTACTAGCCCGCATTGATCGCATTTTAGAAGAAACTCATTTGGATCCGAGTAGTTTAAAGTTAGAAATTACGGAAAGTGTGTTAATGGAAAATGCGGCCTTTGCAGCGGAGTTACTCGAACAATTAAGAGCGCGGAATATTCATTTGTGTATTGATGATTTTGGGACGGGATATTCTTCACTTTCTCATTTGGCTCAATTTCCGATTAATACCTTAAAAATTGATAAGTCATTTGTAATGGGAATGGAGGGGGATAATGAAAGTTCGGAAATTGTCCGGGCGATCGCCACCCTGGCCCATAATCTCGGGATGTATGTCACGGCAGAAGGGGTAGAAAAAGAGCAACATTTAGTGCAACTTTGGTCCTTACACTGTGATTATGGACAGGGGTATTTTTTCTCCCCCGGGTTGGATCGGGTGGCGGCCCAAAAGTTGCTAGAACAATCCCCTCGGTGGTAAATCGGGTCCCAATTTCTGAAACCGGCTTTTAATTCATAAATTAGTTATTTTGTCAAGAGTTTAAAACAAATCATCCAGAGATGAGGGGAAATCATCTCGGGGAGGGACCTGGCGATCGGCAAACTCAGAAGGGGGGCGATCGCTACTCCAGGCCCACCAAACACAACCGCAGTTACCACACTCGTAAAACTCCTGCCACTTGCGACGGTGGTTTTCCATATAAACCGGCGATCTCCGGTTTATCCAAACCCGTTGCGCCTGCATCGAGGTCGCATGGCAGGAAGGGCAGTAGAACTCATGAGCGTGAACTGCCTTCGTTGTCCATTCCGGTGGAATTGGCTCAAAAGCTTCCATGTCTTAAACTTCACTCATTAAAATGGCTGATAGCTGCCCTAATATTCCCTGGAACGGCTGGTTTTATGCCAACCCACTCCAAAGGAGAAACGAATCGCACTATCGTATTCTATTGTAGGACGCTCTGGGCGTTTCTTTGCGAGTTTCCTCAAACTCTAACTATCCCCACTCTCCACCGGAATTTGCCTATCATGGATCCATCAACCGAAATTTTCCGCTTATTGGACTTGATGCCTGCATCGGGTCGGATGCTGTGCAAAATCATCAATAAACCGCAACAATCCACGGCGATCGAGAGTTCCTTTCCCCTGCCTTGGGCGAGAGAACGACCGATTTATATTAACTTTGACCTCTGGCGTCAATTATCCCGACCCCAAAGAGACTTATTACTCCTAAGAACTGTGAGTTGGTTATTGGGAGTGAAATGGTTTAAACCCGACTTATATCAAGGGATTGTTATTGCTGGATTGTTAGGGACTGTGGTGCAACTGGTTGAAGGAGATGCGGTAGGAGTGGTGACTGCTGGGGGGTTAACGGCCCTTGCTGGCGTTCAAATTTGGAGAAGTACCCACCGCAGCGATCGCGAAATCGAGGCGGATCAATCGGCGATTCAAATTGCCTTGAGAAGAGGATATAACGAAGCTGAAGCTGCTAGATATCTGTTGAGTGCGATCGAAACGGTCGCCACACTCGAAGGCAAACCTGGGTTAGATTTTATGGAACTGATTCGCGTTCAAAATTTACGGGCGATCGCCGGACTTTCCAACGTCGGCATTCCCGAGGATGGAATTCGAGAATAGGGACAAAAATATCAGGATAACCGATGAAAATAGTAAGTTAAACAATTGGTTTCTTTCCAACTGTTTCCCGTAATTTAGCTTAAAATTAAGCCAGAAACCCGATTTCTTGTCTCCCACCCAGGTTAGAAACCGGGTTGCTTACAATTCTCTCTAGTAATGCACCCTAAATTTACAAGAGAACCCCGATTTCTTGTCCCTGTAAGCCTTGACTTGATTGCTGAAGGTGTTATCGGGTTCCAGGTTCAATAACTTCACGAATTCGATAAATCGGTCGTTGCTGAGATTCGTGATAGGTCCGCATCAATAACTCAGCTAATAAGCCAAAACTAAACAATTGCACGCCTGCCAAAAACAGAACTACTGCTAAAATTAGTAAGGGTCGGTC
This sequence comes from uncultured Oscillatoriaceae bacterium, assembly GCA_965650385.1. Lineage (GTDB taxonomy): Bacteria > Cyanobacteriota > Cyanobacteriia > Cyanobacteriales > Laspinemataceae > Laspinema. Next base: position 21,897 of record CBFGOM010000009.1, on the reverse strand, counting down.
TCCAATACTTGCTCCAAATCCGAGTTTAAGAATTGTTAAATACAATCCTAATACAAAACCCAAGACCATAGAAATAATCCCAAACCCGCCAAAGACGTGCATAGGACGGGTGAGAAATTTCTTCATAAAGAAAACCGTTAACAAATCCATCAAGACCCGAATGGTTCGGCCTAATCCATACTTACTTTTACCATAGCGGCGAGCATGGTGACGGACTGGAATTTCGATAATTCTTGCTCCTTCAATAAATGCTAAGGCCGGTAAAAACCGATGCAATTCACCATACAGGTTCATGTCGGCAACAATTTCTGTGCGGTATGCTTTTAAAGAGCAACCGTAATCGTGCAATTTGACGCCGGTTACCTTGCCAATGATGGCATTAGCAATTTTAGAAGGAAGTAAGCGAGTGAGGGCCGCATCTTGACGATTTTTACGCCAACCACTGACGAGATCATATCCCTCATTTAATTTCATCACCAGTTCGGGAATATCGGCGGGGTCATTTTGCAAATCCCCATCTAAGGTGACGATAATCGGCGATCGCGCCGACTTAAACCCCGCTGCCATTGCTGCCGTCTGTCCGTAATTGCGGCGCAAAATGACTGCTACTAGGTCATTTCGCTTTTGTGCTTCTTGTTTGAGCAGTTCGGTGGAGCCATCGGTGGAGCCATCATCCACGCAGATCAGTTCATAATTGAGTTGAGCATCACTCAGGGCCTGGGCGATCGCACTAATTAGGTGCGGCACACTGTCCACCTCGTTGTGAATAGGGACAACGATGGATACATCCAGGGGGGAAAGTGCCGGTTGAATGTCAGAAGGGTGCAAAGCGGGTGAAATTTCCATTTATCTGTAATAATCAAACTCAAGAGTTGGATTTTCCCTTCGGGGTAAAATCGATGAGCAAGTGGAATCAATCTGGATTACAGGAATATCGAACCCCAAGGAGCAAGTATCTATTATGACGCCTTGCTTGGGTTTTTGAAAGCCTCTGTAATTTTATTCCCATCTCATCATGTCATGTTTGGGGAAACTCGCCCCTAGTCTACCCTTATCAAAATTTTACCTTCCAGTAGTGGAGTCTAGCTACTCTTACCTAGGAGGACAATACAGTTAAAGGTTAGAAACTGTTTTTTCCAACCCACTGCCGTGAAACCAGCTAATGTACGAAAATTATCGCTTTTTGTCCGGGGACTATTAAATTTGATTAACATTTGAAGAAATACAGGTTGAAATTTCAGCATCAAAAGGCTGCAATTTTGCAAACAAATTATCTGACAATAATAGACTTAAAATGATATTATGATATTAATTGGGTATGGTTATTTACCTTATGTAAATAACCATACCCAAAAGAGTGACTTCAGATTTTAATGTTACCTTTAATGTTTCAGTTAGTCAATAAATGTTAGTGTCATGACTTTAAAAACTGTTGACTCTATTCTCTCCGGGGCTTTAGCCGGAAGTGATATTTCTCCCGCAGACGCATTGCTTTTGCTGCAACAAACCGAACCTGAACAGGTAACTATTATTGCCCAGGTTGCGGACCAACTTCGACAGAAACAATCGGGAAATTCAGTAACCTACGTGATTAATCGTAATATTAATTTTACGAACATTTGTGAACAACATTGTAGTTTTTGTGCCTTTCGTCGCGATTCCGATGAAGCAGGAGCATTTTGGTTAGATTGGGAAAAAATTCTCGAAAAAACGACGGATGCGGTGCAACGGGGAGCTACAGAAATTTGTATGCAAGGTGGCTTACATTTAGAGGCAAAAATTGATGGAAAATCGTTGCCCTATTATCTCAAGCTGGTGGCAACGATTAAAGATGAATTTCCTCATTTGCACTTGCACGCCTTTTCGCCGCAAGAAATTCAGTTTATTGCCCGCGAGGATAAGATTAGTTATGAGGCAACGATCGCGGCATTGCAGGAGGCGGGAGTGGGTTCCATGCCGGGAACCGCTGCGGAAGTTTTGGACGATCGCGTGCGAAATATTATTTGTCCTGAAAAAATTAACAGTGAAACTTGGTTAGAAATTGTGAGTACCGCTCATCGCCTAGGATTACCCACGACTAGTACCATGTTGTGTGGACATATTGAAACACCACAGCAACAAATTGACCATTTAGAAAAATTGCGATCGCTCCAACAAACCGCCTGCGATCGCCATTATCCCGCTCAAATTACTGAATTTATTTTACTCCCCTTTGTGGGAGAACAAGCTCCTGCCCCCTTGCGCCGTCGCGTCGGTCGAGATCAACCGAGTCTCGCTAATACGTTGCTGCTAACTGCGGTTTCCCGAATCTTCCTCGGCAACTGGATTTCCAATCATCAACCGAGTTGGGTGAAACTGGGATTAGACGGGGCAACAACAGCGCTCAACTGGGGATGCAATGATATTGGTGGCACTTTAATGGAAGAGCATATTACAACAATGGCTGGGGCGAAAGGGGGAAGCTGTATGGAACCGGAAACCCTGCGATCGGCGATTACTGCAATTAACCGCCCTTACCAACAACGAGATACGCTGTATCGACCGATTACTGCCCCAATTTGCTCTTAAAAAATTGTGACGGCGTGAATTAAACCAACATGACCTAGTTTAGGCTAAATCCGATGAAACTAACCGGAACTGATTGTCACCCTAATCCCGTCTATGGGGTGAAGACAGTATCAATACAGAATAGGAAACACTCCGGATTTTTTGAAAAAAATTCGTAGCAATTTGGGGCTTTCTGTGGGCGATAAAACTAGGTTTTTGTCCTTGTTATCCAATCCTGTATTCTGGGATAAAGAACTGAACCCAGAGCGCTAAAATAGTCCCTGAAATTTCTCCTAAAAAACACCGGGTGTTCCCTCCCTTTGATTCTTCCCTTAGCTGATTTTGGTATCCTGCATCGGTGGGGTGTGCCTGTAGAGAGATCCCACATTTTTGAGAATTGGGGGAGGATACCCGAAAGAACGCAACAGTTTACGTTAAATTGTCAATTGCACTCGTGACCCTCGGTAACATCATGTCTGAGACTAACTCTGAGCCCCAAGACACCAAAGAGACCCCAAAACTCAAACTGGAGAAACAGAAAGTTTCTATCGGGATCGCTGCTGTTGCGGCGGTTCTGTTAATCGGTGGAGCCATTACGGCATTCTGGGCGATCGCCCAAAAACGGCCTTTACCCGAGATTCCAGTGGGTGCCGAACTGATCCCTGAAGATGCTTTAATGACCCTTTCCCTGACTACCGATCGCGGACAGTGGCAGAAAATGCGCGAATTTGGCACTCCGGAAAGCCAAAAGTTGCTGGATAATTACCTGGTGCAGTTGCGCGATCGCTACCTCAGTGCCAATGGATTCCAGTATGAACAAGACATTCAACCTTGGGTAGGGTCTGAAATTACTCTGGGGGTTTTACCCCCCTTCCCGGTGAATGCCGCTGGGGAAAAGAACGAAATAGTGCCATCTCCTGCCGCATTTTCGGGTCGCCAGTCTCTGCTTATGGTGTTACCGATCGCTAATCCCGCGCGCGCCAAGCAAATTTTAGAATCTGCCCAACCTCCCCAAGGTGGCAGATGGGTCCCTCGGACCTACAAAAATATAGAAATTAAAGAAACTCAAGGAGTACCGGATGAGAATCGCTTTTCCGTCACCGTCATCGAGGGTCGCTATTTAGCGATCGCCAAAGATAGCGAAACCATCAACCGCGCCATTGATACCTTCCTCGGCGGACCCTCCATTGTTGATGCACCGGGAGCGATCGCCGCATGGCAACAAATCGAAACCTCCCGACCCTTTGGCCGTTTTTATGTCAATGTCCCTGTTGCCGCAGCCGTTGCCTCGTTAAACTCCGATCGCGCCGTTCCCGAAGAAATTGCCCAGCAACAACAAAACCAAGGATTCGCCACCAGTATCACCCTCCAACCCGAAGGGATTGCCTTTGATACCGTGGCATGGCTCAAACCGGATAGCGAACGGAAATATGCCGTTGAAAATAATGCCAAAACCATGACAACGCGCCTCCCGGCGGACACTGTAATGATGATGTCTGGAGGAAATTTACAGCGCGTTTGGCAAGATTATAGCCAAGGAGTAGCGACTAATCCCCTGGCACCGATTGATCCCGAATGGCTACAAACGGCGATCCGAAATACTACGACCCTCGATTTAGAAAAAGACTTACTTCCCTGGATGCAAGGGGAATTTTCCCTAGCAATGCTGCCAGCGCCCGAAAACAATCCCTCATTTTTTCCGGTGGGGGTGGTATTAATGGTCCAAGCCAGCGATCGCCGTGCAGGGGAAGCGACTCTCTCTAAGCTCGATCAGGTCATGAGTCAACAATATAAGTTTAAAGTTGAACCGGTCCAGATTGGCGAACAGCCTTTAGTCAAATGGACTGCCCCCAATGGATCCGTCAGCGTTAACCACGGCTGGTTAGATGGGAATGTAGCCTTTATCAGCGTTATGGCGCCGGTTGCGGAGAGAATTACCCCCAAACCTCAAACTCCCCTGGGGATGAGTCAGCAATTCCAAAGCGTGGTTCCGTTAGAGTTGACCCCGAACAACGGCCATTTTTTCATCGATATGGAACGCGCCCTCAATACCAATACTCCCGCCTGGTTGCAACTTCCTCCCCAGCAACAAATCGCCATTAATGCCATGCGGGCGATCGGGGTGACTGCGGCAATTGAAAACCAACGCACCACACGTTATCAAGTCTTTGTCGCGATGAAAAAAGCGGGTAATCCCCAACCCCTCCCCGGTGCCACCGTTCCCAGCGCACCACCCCCGACCCCCTCTCCTGCGCCTGCCGCACCTTCCACTCCAGGGGCAGCAACTCCCCGGAATCCAGAGTAACTGAGATTGGCGCAGGCGATCGCTAAAAACCCACACCCTTGAGGGTGCGGGTTTTTTCGCCAATGCGATCGCCCCTGAAAACTCCCGTGCCAAATTCACAGGTTTGAGCCGCCACAAGAATGGTTAGGATGGAAATACTAGAATGTCTCAATCTAAACCGATGGGAGAATGCTTGTGGACCTCAGTAGCCTTCAGAATTGGCTAGACAATACTTCCTTCTGCGTCCTATTCATCACCATGTTGTTGTATTGGGTAGGTGCAGCATTTCCGGGAATTCCCGCTTTGTGGCCCTTGGGGACCAGTGGCATGGCGATCGCGAATCTCTGCATCGCCGCCTTACTCGGTGCCAGATGGATCGAAGCCGGGTATTTTCCCTTAAGTAACCTCTATGAATCCCTATTTTTCCTTGTCTGGGGAATTACCACCATTCATCTAATCGCGGAAAATATGAGCCGCAGTCGGTTAGTTGGAGTTGCCACTTCCCCAGTTGCAATGGCGATTACCGCCTTTGCCGCCCTCACATTACCCGGGGAAATGCAGCAATCAGCACCCCTCGTCCCTGCCTTGAAATCGAACTGGTTAATGATGCACGTCAGCGTCATGATGCTCAGTTATGCCACCCTAATGGTGGGTTCTTTGCTGGCGATCGCCTTCTTAGTGGTAACTCGGGGCCAAAATATCGAACTGCGCGGGAGTTCCATTGGTAATGGGTCCTATCGCAGCGATCGCTACCGCCTGCAACGTGCAGGAACCCCCATTCCGGCAGTCGAAAGTCCCACCCCAGAATTGGTCACCGAATTCTCCGGCAACAACAATGGCAAGGGTCTCAGTGGAAACGTTGCCTTGCTTGATGTCGTGCAAGTCAACACCTCCGCACAAAGCACCACCGAAACCCTCCAACCCTCCCTCTCTCCCCAACGCCTCAGCCTCGCCGACACCCTGGATAACATCAGTTATCGGATTATTGGACTCGGATTTCCCCTCCTCACCATTGGCATCATCGCCGGTGGAGTTTGGGCAAACGAAGCTTGGGGTTCCTATTGGAGTTGGGACCCCAAAGAAACCTGGGCTTTAATTACCTGGTTAGTCTTTGCTGCCTATCTCCATGCGCGCATTACCCGAGGTTGGCAAGGACGAAAACCAGCAATTTTAGCCGCCGCAGGGTTTGTCGTAGTCTGGATCTGTTATCTTGGGGTCAATCTTTTGGGTAAAGGGCTGCATTCCTACGGTTGGTTTTTCTAAACCGTCAACACCAAGCGGTCATGGGGTCCCATCAGGAGTCGCCTGCACTGGGCGATCGCCAGGGTCGAGGGAGACTAAATATCCACCCCATAACCGCAGCCGGGAAACTGTCAAATTAATAGAACGCGGAGATAGAAATGGATCAGCGATTTGAGGCGCTCGGAAACGAAGACGTCCTATCTACCAGTGGCAGCAATCTAATGTTTCAATGCACATTCAAAGTCAGTGAACTCATGGACTTGCTGCAAACAAAATTAGAAGAAGAAAGTTTATTTACCGAGGGCTTAGAATGTGAAGTATTAAGTCCAGGCAAATACTGGCGACGAGGAAAAGTTCAACTGCGTCTTGAATTTTGCCCGGAAGACAGTAACCCGGTTCAAAATCATCTCAGCGGCTTTTCCGAACCTTCCACCCTTAAACAGGAATAAGAGGCAATTTCTTTTCTATCCTCTTAGCTGGGAAAAAAACACAAAATTGGCTAAGGTTATATAGCCAATATTCGCTCAATTTTCTTATCCAATCTCAACTCAGCGAGACAACCGATTGGGTGCGTTACACTTCTCTAACGCACCCAATTTCATGGAAAATTCCCTTAACTTTCGCGATAAGGATAGCAAACGGCAGCAATGAAAATCCATATAGAATTTTATCCCGATCGCCCCACAGAACCAGAATCGCCACTGGATGAAATTCGGAGGATGGACAGTTAGGATAAACTACGGATGCTCAATCACCTATGACTCAATGGACACCTCTCCATGTCAAACTCCATCGAACTTTGCGACAGCGCGGGTTATTGTCACGAGGCGATCGCATTTTAATTGCGGTTTCTGGTGGACAAGACTCCCTCTGTTTAGCCCAATTGCTGTTAGATTTACAACCTAAATGGAACTGGCATCTGGCGATCGGCCATTGTGATCATCAGTGGCGTAGTGATTCCACTCCCAATGCCCAATATGTAGAAACCCTCACAAAGCAATGGCAATTACCCTTTTTCCTCCAAACCGCTGGCGCTGAAATCCCCCACACCGAAGCCGGTGCGCGAGAATGGCGCTATCATGCCTTAAGTGCGATCGCCCAAGCAGAAGGTTATACTACCCTCGTTACGGGTCATACTCAGAGCGATCGGGCCGAAACCCTCCTCTTTAACTTAATACGGGGTACTGGTGCCGATGGATTACAAGCCCTTTCCTGGGACCGTCAACTTACCTCTACCCTCCGCCTGGTGCGTCCTCTCCTAGAAATCAGCCGCCAAGAAACAGGCAGATTTTGTCACCAGCGTGAGATTACAATTTGGGAAGACGCGACCAACTTTGATATCACTTATTCCCGCAACCGCATCCGCCAAGAGTTGCTCCCTTATCTCACTCAAGAGTTTAACCTCGGTGTCGAGCAACATCTCGCACAAACTGCCGAACTCTTACGCGCTGATGTGGAGTATTTAGAAACCCAAGCTAGGGAACTGTTGCGGCAATCCTTATCACAAAGTGAGTTAAATGTCAAGGATGAATTGGCAGGGATGACCCAGAGACTTAATCGGCGCATTTTGGGAACAGCCCCCCTAGCCCTCCAGCGTCGTGCTCTGCGGCAACTGTTGCAGAAACAGTTACCGAAAGCACCGAATTACGAGCAAGTGGAGAAAATGACCGCCTTAGTTCAGGCCCCGAACAAAACTCAAACTGATCCGTTTCCCGGTGGGGCGATCGCCAGAGTCGAAGGGGATTGGATCCTTCTGACCCAAGCTGAACCCACCCCCTCCCCTGGGAATGTTACGATGCCGCCAACTCCGCCGACTGGGAATTAATCAATCCCGTAAGGAGGTCCCGGAGTTGGGCGATCGCCTGCTGTTGATGACCCTCAGTTTCCTGAACTTGAGTCAACAAGCTGCTAACTTCTTCCAACTTAGACTTGAGTTGATTCAGCTTATCTTGCAGCGGCTGCAACATTTCCTCATAGTTGGTAACTCGACCCCTTAATTGAGCTGCGCTACTACGCAGTTGAAGCAACTGCGCCTCCAATTGGTCGATCGCCTGCCGTTTTCCGTCCATTTGGTTAGCGCGATCGCTCACCTGACCCTGAACCGCATCCAGAGACTGTCGAGTTTGCTCAATCTCCTGTTTAATCTGAGCCAGTTGCTGTTCCAAAGTTTGTTGATTTTGCTCAATTTGTGCCAACACCGGATCCAGGGGTTGACCTTGTTTAATCGGCGCCGCATCCCCATGACCTTGACGACGGGCCAAAACCGCTTGATGTTGAGTCAAAGTTTCTTGACGTTCCCGGAGATTTCGGCGCTGACCAACCAAAGTTTGGTCTAACATTTGATACGCTTCCTGCTCATCGGTTAAATTGCGTTGAATATTCCAGCGATCGGAGTCATTGGCACTTGCCAACTTGCGCTCTAGCTCTTGAATCGTCTCCCGCTGTAACTTCAACTCCTCTTCTTGACCATTCACAAATTGGAAGATTTTATCTAAATCTTGCTGGAGATTTTGTGCCAACCCTTGCAGTTCTTCAATCGGCATCCGTTCCAAAGCTTCTATATCCACCTTTTGAACCACAGCTACCTGCTCAAACAGCTCAGAAAGTTGAGCCAATTGTTCTTTTAACTGCACTTGGGTTTTCACCTGAGCATCCAGAGTATTCGCTTGGTTTTGCTGAATTGAAAGCGTCTTTTCCAGGAGTTTTAACTGGGAGTGAGCCTCCCCTAAGTCCTGCTGATTTTGTTCCCATTCTTGACGCAAACGCCCTAATTCTTGTTGTTTCCCCTGCACTTCCTGTTCTTCTACCTGTGCTTGGGAACGATGTTGTTCCAACCGTTGCCAGTGTTCGTCAAGAATAGTCTGCTGTGAAGAAATTTGTTCTAGGACAATGGCAATCTGTTCCCCAACAGAAGCCGTCGGAGGGGTCGTTTGGGTCAAATAATCGAGCAACTCCTGAATGTGAGTCGCTAGTCCCTCATCCAACTTAACAGACTGTTGGGATTGAGCCAGTTGTGCCTCCATTCCCTGTTTTTCAGACTGGAGTTTTTCTAAAGCTGCATCTAGTTCCTGCTGTTTGGCTTTCAGTTCATCGCGAATGCGTTGTGCTTCCTCCGAAGAGCCTTGAATTTCTTGGCGTTGAGACTCCAGTTGCGCAATTTCTTCTTCTCGAACTTGCAGTTCCATTTCCCGGCGCTGCAGTTCCTGACTTTGGTAAGTCAACGACTGCATCCACTGCTCAATTTCTTCTTCCTTGGTTTTAATTTTCTCTTGCCCTCGGGAGAATCCTTGCAAAATACTGACCAGACGATTAGCTGCCTCTTCAATATTGCCTTTAATTTGTTTATTAGGACTCAGATCGACGAGTACCAAAGTCCCCGCATTCAAATTATTGGCATCGTCTGCTGGGATCGTCTCCGATCCGGGTACTGCCGCCCAACTTTGTTCACCTCGCTGACAGGCGAGTAGTTTGAGTTCAGCTTTACCGCTACCCAGGCCAAAGCCGCTTTTCTGTTTTTGTACTTCTGCTAGATAAAGCACGCCGATCTTCCTCTTCCGTTTCTATGCCGAATTCTGATCTCAACCAATACTTTGATACGTTTTCGCTAACCTAAGTTAACTTATGCCTGAGTTGAGGCCAGCCCTCAACTCAACTCTATCAATTCCCGAAATAATCCGGTCTTTACTTCCTAAAAAAGCAAGGGTTAACCGGTTTGAAACTCCGGTTAGGTATCCGTTCTTTGGGGTTACCATTCCTAAACAATCAGAATACATTTCTGAAGGTTTGAGAGCCAACTTGGGGAACAATCCGGTTGGGACTTTATCCAATCGACTGCTATTTTCATGTTGATGACTTTGTGCCTCCTTTTTTGACCCGGGTTGGCTCAATTTTAGTGTTCTATCAGCCGTCTTACCTATATTTTTTTTAATGTGAGGGAAGAATGATTTAACCTGTTTTACCAGGGTATTTAAAATAATTGGGGGGATGGCTATAACTGCCGTTCTCCGGAGTAATAATTGAGCTTGGGTCAGTTTGGGGATATGGATTTGGCCTAAATTCCCCGAGTCTGAGTTCCAGATGTTTTGGGGGGAGAGAATAAAATCAATGTTAGCAGATAATGACCGTCTTAATTGAATTCGATGAATGGGATTCACCGGAATAAAGTCTTGGCTTTTGGGCATTTTGGGTGCGATTGATGTGGCCTTCATCTGTTAAAAACCTGTTTGAAACCTCGGAAGGTTCGGGTAAGAAGGGGGAGGGATTTTTGGGGGAATTTAATTCCGTTTAAACGCTTGGAAACCTGGATATGTTCCTTCAAACCGGGCTAAGGAGAGGTCTGCTTTTGAGTCGAGTTGGGCAACTGATGAAAAAGCAGATTACGGTAACTCAGGGGTATTCATTCAGTGTTGATGGGCTAACCTTGTGGTTGGCACTGTCAGCGGTTTAGTTCGGATAGTTGCTCCAAGCCCCTTGCGATTGGAAGAATTGTTGACATTTGCTTTACTTATTTGGGTATATTTCCCCTACTTTAACTGCGTTGAGTGCAGTAGTATTATGGCTTACCTAAATGGTAGCGTATATTAGCATTTGTTAGCATAAGTTCACCTGTTAATCAACCCCAATGATGACTTAAGTTTAAAGGGTAGCTAAGTTTTTTGACCTCCGGTGAATGGGTGAAATGATCACGGTGGGTTAGGATGACTGAACCCTATGCGATCCCCGAGGGGCGATCGCAGCGCCGATCACTACGGATCAACCCAACCTGAGAGAAATGACACCGACGATCGCCCAGATTGATTCAGGCGATCGCGCCAAACAAGTAGGGAGAGGTTGACCTATAATCAGAACGAACACTGTAGATCAGAATCCCTCACTAGAAGATTCCAGACTGGAGCAGTGGCCGAACTATCTGCTGTTTTATCCACGTTTAGAGCTTGAACAGGGGCGGGGAGAGTGGCGCTCACAGAAACCCGAGTGGATCTTCTGGCTTACCCTTCACCCACCGCTGGCAACGGAAAAAGTCTCAAAAATTGGAACACACAGATGGCCGCTGCGGGTCAGAACCTATAAACGCGTATCATACCCTATCAGGGAAGCGATCGCATAAGGACTAGGTTGAGTGGTAGACCCCGGAATCTCCTATCGGCCCAAAAACCGGGAGAGAAAGAAAATTTTGTTCTATTGTATCAGGCCCAGGACGGTTTAAAGCCAGTTGTTGCACGACCCCTAAACCCGGGAATCGTCAAACCCTAGAACTCTGGGGTGGGAATAGGCCAGCAGATACAGATCATCCCGCTTATTCACGCATCATAACAATCCGTGTTCACCGTTCCACTACCGGGGAATAAGACGGTACAGTAAAAGGACAGCTTTGGCAATTCTAGTCAGGCTGCGATGACCCAGACCCCTCAAATTGAGGCTGATCTCCTTGAAGATCTACGGTCAAAGCCTGGTCAAGGTGCCACAACCGGCTCAAAACAACGACCCGGATGAGAGGTATTGTAATTTGGCTCACATTATGATATGGAAATCTGCGGGTCATTGTCTGTCACCGATGCGGTGTTAGGTCCGCTCAACCATTCTAAGAAGTGCGGGTTCAACGGGGCTATAGCAATACAGCCTTCTGGGTTAACCCAGGAGTCTCACCTTATTCCAGGGGTTTCTCAGGCAGATTATGATTCTGGCAGATCGGTCCATTCTAGCTGCCTGCTTGACTCAAACTCAATAGAAAGAGCACCGCCTTTGTTCCCTGCTTTAAATCAACAGGGATTTTAGGCATCCCGTACTTTCAGGTGAACAGCGTATTCCCTACCCCTGCGGGCCTTATAGCACGGTCGGGTTCAAACGGTTTTAAGGAGAAAATTTTAGTGGCATGCAGGGAAATTTGAATGAAATCGATATTCGGAGCATTCTACAACTCATTGAACTGGGACAGCGAACCGGAGAACTGTTTGTAGAAGCTTATGGAATTAACTCCGGCAATACCTGTGGCGGACGCGATAACGTGCGTGACTCCTTGGTGTATCGCTATCCTTATCGAGATAAGCGATCGCGCTCCTGTGATCAATCTTGGTTTGTGTTCTTCTCCAATGGACAAATCATTTATGCCGCCAATACGGATACCAGCCTATCCCGATTGAGGGACTTCCTGCGGCGCTATAACGTAGAAGCAGCCTTAGATGGCATCACAAACCTTTCCATTTCTGCAACCAATGCCCTAGAGTATGGCTATTTATGGGCTTTACTCGAAAACCATATCCTCACCCCAGCCCAAGGACGTAGCATCATTCAGGGCATGGTTCGCGAAACCCTCTTCGACCTCCTCAGCCTCCACCAAGGCTCCTTTATTTTTGAAATGGGTCCGGCACTTGCACCACAACTGACCACCCTGGAAATTGCCCCCCTCGTGACCAAAATTATCAAGCAAGTCCAGGAGTGGAAACAGTTTCATCCTCATATCCAATCCCCCAATCAATGCCCGGTAATCTCCGATGCCGCCCAGATGCGGGAAGCCCTGCCGGAAAATACATTTAATAACCTCAACCGCTGGGCAGATGGGACCACCAACCTCCGTCAGATGTCTCGATACCTAAATCGGGATATCTTAACCGTCGCCCGTGCGATCTATCCTTTCGTTCAGTTGGGATTGGTCCAACTGTTTTATCCCAACTCGCCCTTGAATGGCAATGGACTCGGAGAATGCGAGGTAGATCCAGGATTTAAAATTCCCCGAGTCGTTTGTATCGAAGATGACATAACCGTAGGTAAAACCGTGGAAGCTATCCTGGCTCAATATGGGTATGAAGTCACTGCCTTGATGAATCCCCTCAAAGCCCTGAGTTTAGTCTTTCACCTGAAACCGGACCTGATCCTGTGCGATATTACTATGCCGGAACTGGATGGATATGAAATTTGTGCCATGCTCCGTCATAGCAGCGTCTTTCGTCAAACCCCCATCGTGATGCTCACGGGTAAAGATGGGTTTATCGATCGCGTTAAAGCGAGGATGGTTGGAGCCACAGACTATCTCACCAAACCGTTTGGGGAAAGTGAACTCTTAACCATTGTGGAAAAATATATTGGCCCTGGTGACCCTGATGTTCCAGAACCGGATCGGGTATTAGCTGAGGTGATCGAAGCCGAACTCTAGGGGAAATTGTCATGGAAATACTCGGCCCTTGGCAGCGATCGCCCCTTGTGTCCGGGGCAAATTACACCCCAGCGATCGCACCTCAAGGCGGGATCACCTGGAGTCCGGGTGACCCGCCTGGCTACAAAACGGGTTTTTTTGACAAACTCTTTGAATCCCTAACTATATTTGAGCTAAAAACCCGCCGTCTTGTTTGTGGCATCTAAAAACTGCAGCCCGCAACTAGAACAGGAGAAACTTTTGGAAACTAGAATCGCAGTCTATATTTAGATCTGGGAGCGTGAAGAGGTAAACTATCAGTAGCACCAAACCAGACCAACGAACACTTTTTTCAAAGAAAGGGTCCCAAACCAGAGGCTGCTCGTTCGTCCCCCTCGGTGAGTTAGACCCCAACCCCTACCCCTTGAAGCAACCCGGCGATCGCACCGGAGGCTAATCGGCGCTTTGAATACCCCCTTTGTGGGCTACCCAAATTGACCGCACCAGAGGGTGGGGGGTGAAAGCCTTGATTTTCATGAGTGCTTTGGGGCCAATATAATAGAACTTATTTCTAATTTTCAAAGGAAAATTACCTGTCACCCACTGTGTTGAAGACGCTTGCACTGTTAAACCCATCCCTCAAATGTCTCCGGTTGCATAACCTGGAGACAGCGGGGCTAAGACAAGCACGCCGCCTTGAAGGCGGTCCCGTTCATCTATTTAGAGAGCTTTTCACCGAAGGGAAGTTATGAGCACAGTTCTGGTTGTAGAAGATAGCGTCACGCAACGGGAGATGATCTCAACCCTACTGAAAGAGAGTGGATTGAATGTTACCGTAGCAAGTGATGGCTTAGAAGCCCTGGAACGCATTCAGGAAACCTGCCCGGATCTCGTGGTACTCGATATCGTGATGCCTCGGATGAATGGCTACGAGGTTTGTCGTCGTCTTAAAGCTGATCCCAAAACCCAAAACGTTCCAGTGGTCATGTGTTCGTCCAAAGGTGAAGAATTTGATCGCTATTGGGGCATGAAGCAAGGCGCCGATGCTTACATTGCCAAACCATTCCAGCCCACTGAATTGGTGGGAACGGTCAAACAGCTACTCAGAAGATAGGGGACTTGTAATCATGGTGGGTAATCCGGACTTTTTAACGGGGATTGGCTTAGAACAAGCACCGGAATTTCAAGAATTAGAAAGCCCTGAAGGGGAGTTACATCTTCGGTTTTTCGTGCCTTCTGGCAATGAATTTGCGTTAAGTGCAACGGGGATTCGCGAGGTGATTTCTCAATCCCCCGATCGCATTACACTAATTCCCAACGTCTCATCCTTACTCTTGGGAACACTGAATATTCGAGGGCGGGTGATTTGGGTCGCGGACCTCGGTCAATTTCTAGGAGAACCCACAACCTTGAATACCGATCGCCCAGAAATTCCCGTGATCGCAGTCGAAGACCAAGACACTATACTAGGGTTAGCGGTTGATCAAATTGTGGGCATGGACTGGCTGGATGTGGAGCAAGTCCGACTCCCCACCAATGTTCCAGATAGTATGGCTCCTTTTTTACGAGGGGAATGGGTCATCCCACCTAAAGAAGAAGTCAAACAAGAAGAGGAGAAAATTTTGCGCCTGCTGGATCAGGTGGCGATCGTGCGATCGGCACGATGGGCCGCATAACTCGCCCCACCCCCGGTATCCCCCACCACCCAACGGTCCAGGGGAGTCCCACTCAACGCCAGATCATTAAAACTCAACCCGCATGGGTCAGCTTGACCAAAAGTTAACCGCCTTTGCACGGTGAACCCAGAGAGATTCCCGCATCAAGGCTGAGTTTTTCACTTTTTGCAACTCGGCTGACCTTGAATAGATTGCACCACCAGCGGGGCGATATAGCATTTTCCCAAGTTATGAGGTAAATTTTGGGAGTGAAGAAAGCAATAACCGGTGAGGAGTACAACCCTCTTGCTCTCTGTGGACAATAACCCGCAAAATGCTGGCACTCCCAACGCCCTCTCCTAACCCTGTGATCGGTCCCTCAACAGACTAAGAACCCCTCTATCTGCCGCTCATTGGTTTAACCCTTCCCGTAGACCCCACGGTATAGACCACAGACTATTGACTTGAGTCTGTCAGATAGCTGCATTCCCTCTCTGTCCAGTACAAAACCACAGATGAAACATTTATGAGTTCTTGTACTCAGCGACTTTTTGAAAAGTTTCCCACCCTTGGAGCACATTTGACTGGGGTGCTCGGCTGGAATGGCAATTATCGTTACACCGAATACCGGGGCCAAATACTCTACCGGCTGAAGAAATGGCGAATTTCACTCCACCGCCAACCACCCCAAGGATTGAATCATAGGCCCTTCCTAGGTGAGGCGATCGCGGAGGAAACCCGAGTTAAACTGAGGGTGGAGCCACTAGGCCCTAGAAAATTACGGAGTGAGGACCAGAGAATAGGCCCTCAGTGGGGAGTCATTTCTCTTGGAGTGTTCCATCCAGGCTTCGAGCCAACAATTGCTGACGCCTCGTGGTGGGGGCTTTTCCCCGGCCTGTGTTGTCACCCGGCCCGCCCTCTAGGACTATTTGAACTGATGAGGTACTGCCTAGACCAGGAGAGCAACGGTTTGAAGATTTACAAAGGATTCGGATCAGATGGTCCAAGGCTATCGTTACGTCGATACACTACACTCATTTATAGCACACCTATTAAAAGCCGTCTTGAAAGGAGCAGGCTTTAAATCCATTTTTTTTGTCATATCAGTCTTTTAGAATCCCATCAAGGCCGTCCAGAAATCCAATGGATATAACTATAGTTTTAGTTAACCTTGATAAGATTTCACTAGAAAATTTGTAAGAGCGCACTAGGTAGGCACCGCCAGGAGGGGGCAAATGGTATCAAGTACGGACTATCAGCAGGAGTACGAACAAGCTTTAACGGCTTATACCGAGAAAAATTATGAAGAAGCAGCGGGAATCGTCAATCAATTAGTTGCGAATTTTCCCGAGGATCCCAGTGCTCGACTCTTAGCCGGTCATATCTATTGTTATGGATTGCAAATGTATGATGTGGCACTGGGTCAGTATGAAGGGGTGCTGAATCTGACGGATGACCCGGCTTTCGTTGAGGGAGCATCCCAGGGCATGGAATACGCCAATCAGTACGCTACAGAAGGGATGCTGTCTTCGGAATATGGGTATGAGGCGGATCAGGACTTTGAATCTGCATCGGAGGAGTTCGAGCCGGATTTTGATCCGATGCAATCGGAACAAGAGACTGCCTTGTTTGACCTCGAAGCCCCAGCCCAAGGGGATCAAGAAGAATTTTGGGAAGAAGATGAGTCCGCCCTGGGTCGGGCTTACAATGAAGCCTTAGCCATTAACCAAATTGGGTCAGATGCACCAGATTTGAGCATGGAACTGGATCCGGTGGACCCGCATTTAGAACTGGAATCAATGGAATTTGAGGAGTTTGAGCCATTTGATTCGGGGGATTTAGGAGGAGCTTCGGGGACAGAAGACAGCGGATTGCTCAATCCTTTTACGAGCGAAGAGGGTTATGAAGAGATGGCGGATGAAGACCCCTTTGCGATTGATGATGAAGAAATTTTGTCCGAAATTCAAAATAACCGATGGAGCGATCCCCTAGCTTCTGAGTTACCGGATTTTTTGCCCAGAGAGGATGAAATGCCGGATTTGATGGGGGAGGAGACCGCGATCGGGGTCTCGAATCCATCCCCCTATAATCAGGGTCATGAGGATTTGGACCTGATGGATTTGGCGACGCCGTTTCAGGAGTTTGAAGAGGCATTTGCTCCTGACGATGATGAAATGGACTTTGAGTCTAATTCAGACTCTTTAGAGGATGACGAACCGACTAGTTATTACAACAACAATGGCTCGGCGATCGACTCAGATTTTGACCTGTTTGATGCGGATGATGAACTAGGCAATGAGTTCAGCCCGGGGGATCAAGAGGCACCTTATCACCAGAATGGAAACGGTGCCGGGGAGCTGGGCATTGCTTATGATCTTGACGAAGACTTCGACTTTAGCGCCCCTTCTGAGGAAGAAGAAACCTTGTTAATGGGACGCAAACAGCTCGAACAGACGCAAGCGCTCAACACGATTTCCAATTCCAAAGCATCCCGGCCTCCCTACTCCCAACCCAAAGGACTGGCTCAACCGAAAATAGTAGAAGAAGACGATGATGATTACGATAGTAAGACGTTTGTCTCTGAACCTACGAATGGATATAACCGGGCGGATAGTTACGCTTTAGAGGATTTTGACGACGCCTTTGGGGGGGAGAATTCTTTTGATTCGGAGGGCAGCGGCGAGGAGTTTCACAGTGGCATCGCCACCTCATCTCCGCTCCAAGAAGAGGGCGTTGATTTTTTGGGTGAGTTCGATGATTTTGATGATTTCGGCAATATTCCCGATAATATTCCCGATTTTGATCTGTCGGAGGATACGACCGGTTCGAGTACGGGCGGATTTGGAATGGGAAGCATGGGGAGGAAAGCCTCCTTCCGAGATATCGATGATAGCTACGATATTGGCGAAGATACGGATGGGTCAATCATTCGGGATGATGAGATTTTTCGGTTTGCGGGAAGCGCTGAACAAGTCCCGGTATTCACTCAGCCGGAAAATCCTCCGGTAGAAGCTGTTGCGAGTACAGAACCGGGGATTTTGAGCTTTTTGGAAAATGCGTCCTTGGTGAAAAAATTCCTGTGGATTGCATTAATTTCTGGAGGGGTCTCGGCGATCGCAGCGGCTTCGGTTTCTTTTGCGTTTTCTAGTCAACGGAGTTGGCCCCAACAACTCAAGGACCCTATCATGGCCTTAGCTGCTGGCGGCGCCAGTATTCTGACTTGTTTTGGGGTGGGCAGTGCCAGCGCTAAACTGATTCGCCGTTCTATGGACGATTTACAAACGCAATTCGATACCATGTCTCAAGGCAATCTGTCCGCCCGAGCGACGGTTTATACCGAAGACGAATTCGGCCAGCTTTCGGCTAAATTCAACCAAATGGGGCGAATTATCTACACCACCACTTCGGAAGCGCAACGAAAGGCAGAAGAACAGGAACAGTCCAAGGAAGACCTGCAACGCCAAGTGATTCGTCTGCTGGATGATGTGGAAGGGGCGGCTAGAGGCGACTTGACGGTTCAGGCGGAGGTTACCGCTGATGTCCTGGGTGCAGTCGCTGACTCGTTTAATTTAACGATTCAAAACCTGCGGGAAATCGTTCTGCAAGTGAAGCTGGCGGCGCGACAAGTGACCAAAGGAGCAACGGATAGTGAATCGTTTGCCCGTAGTTTATCCACAGATGCACTGCGACAAGCTGAAGAACTGGCGGCGACTCTCAATTCGGTCCAGGTGATGACGGATTTGATTCAACGGGTGGCCGATAACGCTCGGGAGGCTGAAGAAGTGGCAAAATCTGCCTCGGCGACGGCCAAAAAAGGTGGAGAGGCGGTGGAACAGACCGTGGCAGGGATTCTGGAAGTCCGGGAAACGGTTGCAGAAACCACTCGAAAAGTCAAGCGGTTGGCGGAATCAACTCAAGAAATTTCCAAAATTGTCGCCTTGATTGCGACGATCGCCGGACGGACGAACCTCTTGGCCCTTAACGCCAGTATTGAGGCGGCTCGTGCCGGGGAAGCGGGTCGCGGGTTTGCGATTGTGGCCGATGAAGTCCGGCAGTTGGCCGATCGCTCGGCTAAAGCGCTCAAAGAAATCGAGCAAATCGTGATGCAGATTCAGAGCGAGACGGGCGGGGTGATGGTGGCAATGGAGGAAGGCACCCAGCAGGTCATTGAGGGGACGAAGCGGGCCGAACAAGCCAAACGGGCCTTGGAAAATATCATTCAGGTGACCAATCGCATTGATGTGTTGGTGCGATCGATTACGGCAGATACGGTGGAACAATCCCAAACGTCGCGATCGGTTGCCCAGGTGATGCAAGCGGTGGAACTCACGGCCCAAGAAACCTCCCAAGAAGCCCAGCGGGTCTCGGGTTCTCTGCAAAACCTCGTGGGGGTGGCGCGAGACCTCTTGACCTCGGTGGAACGGTTCCGGGTAGAAACTGGAGAGCGTCGCTAGGGTCTCCAAGTTGTCTTTACCCACGGGGGAGGGTTTTAATCTCTGCCTAGGTGGGGGTCGGAGTTGTTGAGTGTAGAGAGGCTCTCGGGCGTCTCTACAAGGGTTGATCAACAACGGCCCGACGGTTGATCCCAGTGACAGCAGTGCCTTTTGATAAGGGAATCGGTAGGAGTGGGTACATTGATCCCAGGTGACCCGTTTTCAACCCCATCCAGGAGCGATCGCCAAAAACGGTCCTTAAACTCCCCAAAGACTTCGGGTTACCTCGGGACAATCACCCCTTTCAGCGGGCGGAAGTTGTTCTCATCCCGAATCCGGTATTCACAGGTTTCCCAAAACCCACACCCTCAAGGGCTCAAGGGTTTGCAGAATTAGGCCACCTGCCCGGGCTAAAGCGTAAAAAGTCAAGACGACTTTTGAACTTTGGATTGAGTATCATCCGCAACATCCGGACCCAAACAAGGGGATAAAACTCCGTTAAATAAGCCGATAAGACCCTGGTTTAATCAATAGGAATGGGACACCCGCTATGCAGCCGGAACAACGAGCGCGAATCATGGGCTATTTTATTGAGGAGGCCACAGAACACCTCAATACCATAGAACAAGGGTTGCAAAATCTGTCGAGCGCGGTACAAGATCCGTCCGTACTCGCCGAACTCTTTCGGGCAGCCCACTCCGTTAAAGGGGGGGCAGGAATGCTGGAACTGGGAGCGATTCAACAGATTGCACACAAACTAGAAGACGAATTTAAAGTGCTTCAAAATGTGCCAATTGAAGTTGACCCCCAGCTAGAGTCTCTATTTGTGAGAGTGTTTCGGGGGCTTCAGGAGACCGTCGCCTTAATCCGCTTACCTGGGCCCTTAGACGAAGCAAAAGGAGCGGCGATTTGTGCTGAAGTCCAACCGGCGATCGCGCAGCTTCACGAACATTTAGCCCAGCTTGTCCAGGACTACGAGAGTCCTTCGGCTTTCGTGACCCACACCCAGAAGAGAATCCAGATGGAGGGCGAACTCACCCGCCTCCAGAGTCCGCCCAAGCACCGAGCGGCAGAAGAAGAGAGTGCCAAACAACTTATTTTTAAAAGTGACGTGTCTCGGCTGTTGCAAGAAATGGTGCATCTGTTGAAGCAGGGAGAAAGTCCTGAACGACAACAACGGATGCAAGAAATCTGCCGCCAATGGATACGAGCAGGAGAGCAATTCGATTTAAAATTGTGGTGTCATTTAATTGCTCAGGTAGCCACGGCGATCGCTCATCCGGAACATAGCTATCGGGTGCTTGCCCCTATTGTCATCACAGAAATCCAAAAGGCCAGAGAACAGGTTCTTAGTGGTCAGGCAGAAGCCATTACAGTCAGTCCAGAACTCGAAAGACTGCTCCGGCCTCAACAACAACTCACCCCTTCATCATCCCGCCCAACCCGATCGCAAACGACTCATACAAACTCAAAATTTAATCCTATGTCTAATAACTTGTCAAACTCTAATCCCAATCAACGACGGTCCGAAGGGAGCGAATCTACAAAGCGCAAAAATCAGGATTCAGAAAATCACCACACTTGGAGTGAAGATAAACGGGTTGGCAAACCGACCTACAATAGTGGCCCGGAAGTAGGTGCAGCGGAACTCAACACCCTAGCAGACTTATTTGAAGGAGAGAGTTCCTACTTTGATGAAAACTGGGAAGGAGAAGAAGTCTCAGAAGAAGCGACGACTGGGGAAGGCACCCGGGAAACTCTCCCTCCGGACCCCGCCGAACTCTTCTCCAATCCCCATGATTTTGATGATTTATTATTTGAACCCCCTTCAGGCAACCGCACCCCTATCAGCAGTCCGGAAGATGATGAAGAGGATTTAGGCAACTTGTTCGGACTGGAAGGATTTGTGGAGATGGAGGATAGCAGCATCAGCGAACCGCTGCGGAGTCCTTCCTCAGCACCCCTCAAGTCCTCCAATCAAAAACTAGATGACTTGGGCAATTTGTTTGAGGAAGTTGCCACCGAAGAACTCAAAGAGCCGGATGATTGGGAACAAATGTGGGGGGATGATGAGGCCCTAGATTCAGTTACGGAAATCCCTGGACCTGAACTGGAGGAAGAGTTTTCTGTAGAGATGGCGGACGATTCAGAATTTAGCGATTTGCTGGAAATCAATGGATTTGAAGGGGGCAGGGCCCCCGGGGCCGACCCGTTTGAACCGGAATTGGCGACTGAAGTCCCGGTTGATGAGGAAGATTTTGACCAGTTGTTTGGAGAAACAACTGAAGAGGAGGATGCCTCCTCCCCTCTGACGACATCTGAAGAATCAGGGGATTGGTTTGACTCGGACCCTTCAGACAGTGCTGCGCTAGATGATGACTTCACGGATTTATTTGAACTCGACAGCGCACCCTCTCCCTCAATTCCCGCCTCGAAAGAGCCGTTAGGGTCAAGAAACGCCGCGCCTGCAACGGGGCAGTCCGACGAGTTTTGGTTGGACTTTGAAGAAACTGATTCAGAGCCACAGTCTGATGTCTTAGAAGCCTTGGATGGACTGTTTGATGATGAACCGTCCCCGCCGATCCCAGATCTTGACCTACTGGCAGA